>JAQBTG010000015.1 GCA_027624955.1 Pseudomonadota bacterium | reverse complement strand
TCAACGATGCGCGCAAGCATCTGATTTATAGCGAGAACGGAAGTTCGGTGGAGACGGTGATCGTCGACGGCGAGATCGTGGTGCGCGATGGCCTGCTGACGAAAATCGACGAGGAGGCGCTGCTTGATGAATTCCGTGCCCTGGTGCCGGAACTGCTCGCCAAGCACGCTGTCGATGAAGAGCGCAATCAGGTGTTCATTCCCTACCTCCAGGAAATGTACAAACGCTGCACTGCCGTTGATCTAGGGATCAGCCGCTATGGCAGCGATATGCCCGCATGGCCCTGATTGTCTAGCGGGAAGTAAAATGACTATCCACATCAAAGGCGCCAAGATTATCGCCATGGACGCTGCGCACGGCAGCGAGACTTTTGACGGCGATATCTTGATCGAGGGCCAGCGCATCATTGCGATGGGCGCGGCGTTGCCTGATGCGCAAGCCGATATCGTCATCGATGGGCATGACAAACTGGTGACTCCGGGTTTCGTCAACGCCCATACCCATACGCCTGAAGCGCTGTTCCGCGGACGCTATGAGAACCTGCCGCTCGAAATGTTGATGACGCTGGCTTATTTCCTCGTGGGCAACGGACAGTTGGAACCGCGCGCGCTTTATCTCCGCACCATGCTGATCGCCATGGACGCACTCAGGAACGGCGTCACCTTCCTGGCCGATGATATTCTCGAGTTTCCGCTGCAAACGATGGAAACTTTGGGCTGCATTTACCAGGCTTATGACGATGCCGGAATCCGCGCCAATGTATCGGGCCATGTCATCGATCGCCCGATCGTTGATACCATTCCCTTCCTTGGCGAGATCCTGCCGGCCGATCTGTTGCAACAGGTCAATGCCGGTACGCCGCCGACGGTGGCCGAATATGTCGCCTTCGCTGAGGAGGCATTTTCGCTCTATCACGGCCGGGCTGGCGGGCGCCTCCGATTCATGGTTGCACCCTCAGGGCCGCAGCGCTGCACCGTCGAGCTGATGGAAGCGGCGAACACCCTGGCGCAGACACATCGCACGGCCTTCCATACCCACATCCTGGAGACCAAAGTGCAGGCCGTGGCCGGGCAGGAGTTTTACGGCAAAACCCTGGTGCAATACATGCATGACCTCGGACTGCTGAACCGCGGCACCACGATTGCGCATGGCGTGTGGGTGACGGACGCGGATATTGCGCTCTTGGGGGAGGCCAAATGCTCGGTGGTGCATAACGGGCTCTCCAATATGAAGCTCAGCTCTGGCATCGCGCCGATTCGCAAGATGATCGATGCGGGCGTCAATATCGGTCTCGGCACCGATGGAATCTCAACCAGCGACACGCCGCGCATGTTTGATGCCATGCGCGCCGCCGGCCATCTGCACAACATCACGACACCGGATTACGATTCCTGGCTGACCGCGCATGAGGTTATGCATGCGGCGACGCTGGGCGGTGCCTATAGCGCACTGCTGGAGGACGATATTGGCTCGCTCGAGGTCGGCAAGAAGGCCGATCTGGTGATCATGGACCTGCGCAACGCGAATTTCGTGCCGCTCAACGATGCGCGCAAGCATCTGATTTATAGCGAGAACGGAAGTTCGGTGGAGACGGTGATCGTCGACGGTGAGATCGTGGTGCGCGATGGCCTGCTGACGAAAATCGACGAGGAAGCGCTGCTCGATGAATTCCGTGCCCTGGCGCCGGAACTGCTCGCCAAGCACGCTGCCGATGAAGAGCGCAATCAAGTGTTCATTCCCTACCTCCAGGAAATGTACAAACGCTGTGCCGCCGTCGATGTGGGGATCAACCGATATGGCAACGATATGCCGGCATGGCCATGAAAAGCAGTGTGAACAAAGGAGTTTGCGATGCGCGATAACATCCGAATTTGTGAACTGAACTGGATGGAATATGCCCGCCGCCTGCACGAGGAAGCGCCGGTGGTGATGCTGCCCGTGGGCTCGCTCGAACAGCATGGCCCGCATCTGCCGATGAATTGCGATTCCCTGATCCCGACGTCGATCTGCGAAGCCGTAGCGGCGCGGAATGGCGGCCTGGTCGCGCCGACCATAAATTATGGCTACAAATCGCAACCTAAGTCCGGCGGCGGAAATCACTTTCCCGGCACCACCAGCCTCGACGCCCAGACCTTGATTTTCCTGGTGCGCGACGTGATCAAGGAATTCGCCCGTCATGGCGTGCGCAAGATGGCGCTGATGGACGGTCATTACGAAAATAATATGTTCCTGGTGGAAGCGATAGATCTGGCGCTGCGCGAACTCCGCCGCGACGGCATCGATGATCTCAGAATCGCCAAGCTGCCCTATTGGGAATACGCCTCGCAGGCGACGCTCGATAAGGCCTTTCCAGATGGCTTCCCGGGCTGGCCGCTTGAGCATGCTGGGGTGATGGAAACCTCGATGATGCTGCATCTTCATCCTGAGCTGGTCAATATGGATGAAGTGCCGATGCACCCGCCAGCAGATTTCCCGTTGCACGATATGTATCCGTACGATCCGGCGACGGTGCCGGCGTCGGGCGCGCTATCCTCTGCCGCGGCCGCGACCGCGGAAAAAGGCAAAATGTTCATGGACGAATATATAGCAGGCGCAGCCGAGGCGTTGGATGAAGCCTTTGCCCAGCCCGAAAAAATCATCATTCTCGACGACCGCAGTTAGGGAGAGACAAATGGGCTATCTGATCAAGGGCGCGACCATTGTCGCCATGGACGGCGCACACAATGCGGAGCCGTTTTCCGGCGATATCCGCGTTGAGGGCGACCGCATAAAAGAGATCGGCGAAAATCTCTCCGACGCGGGCGGTGGCAAGATTATCGACGGTCGCGGCAAGCTGGTCATGCCGGGACTGACCAACGCCCATGTCCACTCCTGGGAGGCGATGTATAAGGGGCGCTACGACAATCTGCCGCTCGAACTGTGGATGCTGCTGTGTTATCCGATCCTCGGCGCCGTGCCGTTGCCGCCGCGCCTGATTTATCTGCGCACCATGATTGTCGGAATGGAATGCCTGAAGACCGGCGTCACCAATGTGCTCGACGATGTCATCGAAATGCCGACCCAGGATTTAGACCAACTCACGGCGGTCTTTCAGGCGTATGACGATCTCGGCATCCGCGCCAATGTTTCAGGCCATATCATCAACCGTCCGTTCAGCGAGACGATCCCTTTCACCGACGAGTTTTTGCCCGATGATTTGAAAGCGAAAGTCTCGGCGTCGCCACCGCCCTCGACGCAATCCTTTATCGACTTCGCCGAAGAAGCTGTATCGCGGTTCCACAACAAGAAGGGCCGGTTGCGCTATGTGATCGCGCCGTCAGGTCCGCAGCGTTGCACAGATGACATGCTCGTCGCCGCCTATGAGCTCGCCAACAAGCACGATATGGCCTATCACATCCATATTCTGGAATCGAAAATCCAGGCTGTTACCGGCCACGAGTTTTATGGCAAGACTCTGATCGGCCATATGAATGACCTCGGTGCGCTCGGGCCGCGCACCACAATCGCCCATTCGATCTGGGTGACGGATGAAGATATCCGCATGATAGCCGATGCCGACTCAACCGTGGTGCACAACGCCATCTCCAACCAGAAACTCGGCGCCGGCATCATGCCGTACCGCAAATTAATGGATGCTGGAATCACCGTCGGCCTCGGTTCGGATGGTATTTCGACCAACGATACGCCGCGCATCTTTGATGTGATGAAGGCGGCAGCACTCCTGCACAAAGTCTCCACGCCCGATTTTCAGCAAGGGCCATCGGCGACTGAGATATTGCGGGCTGGTACTATTAATGGTGCGCGCACCGCCTTGATTGACGGCGAGACCGGCTCGCTCGAGGTCGGCAAAAAAGCCGATCTCTTGATCCTTAACATGAAGACGCTCAACTTCACGCCACTCAATGATGTGCGCAATCACCTGGTTTATTGCGAGAATGGCACCTCCATTGAGAAGGTGATGGTGGACGGCGAAATTGTTGTTGAGGACAACCGTCTTAAGCGGGTGGACGAGGCGGCGCTTCTGGAAGAGTTGCGCGGCCATCTGCCCGAATTCCAGAAACAGCATGAGAAATTGGAAGCACTCAACAGCGCCTTCCGCCCGGCGTTCGTGAAGATTCACGAGCGCTGCTGCGGCCATGATCTCGGCATTAACCGATTTTCGCGCCCGCCCTCCGAGTGGCAATGAGCCGAATAGCGATTAGGAAAACAACATATGGATATCATCCTCAAGAACGCCAACGTGGCGCACCGTGACGAGCCTGTGCGCCGCGCCGATATCGCCATCAAAGGTGAGAAGATCGCCGCCGTCGAAGTCAATATCACCGCCGAGGCCGGGCAGGTGATCGATTGCAATGGGCGACTGGTGAGCGGCTCGCTGATCGACGCCCATGTGCATCTGGATGCGGTGCTGGCGGCCGGGCTAGAGCGCGACAATGAATCTGGCACCCTGCATGAAGGCATCGACATTTGGACCGACTACAAGCCCAAGCGTACGCTAGAAGGGATCAAGCAGCGGGCGCGCCGCGCCATCGATTGGGAGGTGGCGCAAGGCTCGGGGTTCATCCGTACCCATGCTGATGTCTGTGACGATGCCCAACTATCGACCCAGGCGCTGGTCGAGTTGCGCGATGAACTGCGCGACCGGGTTGATATTCAGATCGTTGCCTTTCCCCAAGTGGGCATCAAATCCTTTCCCGGCGGCGAGGCGCAGATGCGCGCTTCGCTCGACATGGGGGCCGATGTGGTGGGCGGTATTCCGCACAACGAAGTCACCCGCGAAGCTGGCGTGGCAAGTATGATGTTCGTTTTCGACGAGGCCGAGAAGCGCGGTCTGATGATCGACGTTCATTGCGACGAAATCGATGACAGCCATGCGCGTTTTCTTGAGACCATGGTGGAACAGACCTTCAAGCGCGGCATGGGCGCAGCCGTCACGGCGAGCCATTGCGTCGCCTTGCATTCCTACAACAACGCCTATGCCTACCGCATGATGGGCTGGGTCAAGCGCTCGGGGCTGAACGTAACCGCCAATCCGTTCGACAACATCATCCTGCAGGCGCGCGAGGACACCTATCCGAAGCGGCGCGGCATGACCCGGGTGAAGGAGTTGCTCGCCGCCGGAGTCAACGTCGGCATGGGCCATGATTCGATCATGGACCCGTGGTACCCACTCGGACGCGGCGATATGGTGGAGGCTGCTTCGCTCACCCTTCATGTCTGTCAGATGTCGGGGGTGAAGGAGATCGATACTTGTTTTGATATGATCACCTGGCGCAACGCGCAAACTCTCGGCCTTCAGAATTACGGCGTCGCTCCTGGCGCGCAAGCAGATCTGGTGGTGTTCGATGCCGCCAGCAAGGCTGATGTATTGCGCATCAACCCGGCCTGCACACATGTGTTCAAGCGCGGCCGTCTGGTCGCCGAAACCAAACCGGCGGAGAGTTCGGTGATGGGTGGCGCGGTGGATTTCACACGTGGCTCCTGAAGGCGCAGCCATAGATATCATCGTCAAGAACGCCAAGCCCTGGCGCGACGGCGAAACGCGCGATCTTTACATCGCGGGTGGTCGTTTCATCGCGCCACCGGAGGGCGGTGATAAGGCTGGTGCCGAGGTCTTCGATGCGGCGGGGCGGCTCTGCGTTGCTGGTTTCGTCGAGCCGCATATCCATCTCGATAAGGCGCTGATCAATGAAGATGTGCGCGCCAATGTTTCCGGCACCCTCGATGAAGCAATCGAGATTATCTGGGAGCGCAAGCGCGCCTATGTGGTCGAGGAAATCGCCGAACGTGCTGGGCGGGTGATCCGCTCGGCTCTTGCCAACGGCGTGACGCGCATCCGTAGCCATGTCGATATCGACAATATCGGTGGTCTTCGCCCGCTTGAAGGTGTGGCCGAAGCGCGCCGCCGGCACAGCGATGTGATGGACATTCAAATCGTCGCCTTTCCCCAGGAAGGCATTTTGAAGAATCGCGGCACCGAAGAGTTGATGTGGCAGGCAATGGAGGCGGGCGCCGATGTGGTGGGCGGCATGCCGTTCAACGAGAAGCATCCGCAGGACAGCGCGCGCCATATCAGCATCGCCTTCGAGATCGCCAAGAAATATGACGCCGATATCGATATGCATGTCGATGAGACCGATGATGTTGGCGCCCGCACGCTGGAAATGCTGGCTCAGCAAACCATCGAGCATGGCTGGCAAGGCCGGGTGACGGCGGGCCACACCTGCGCGCTCGCGGGCTATCCTGAGGATTACGCCACTGCCGTCATCGCGATGGTGCGCGAGGCGAAGATTCACATGATCACCAATCCGGCAACCAATCTGATGTTGCAGGGACGTCTTGACGCCCAACCGAAGCGGCGCGGTATCACCCGCGTGAAGGAATTGCTGGCCGAAGGAATCAACGTTTCGTTCGGCCAGGATTGCGTCAAGGACACGTTCTATCCGTTTGGCCGCGTCGATCCCCTCGAAGTCGGACTGATTGCCGCTCATGCCGCGCATATGAGCATGCCGCAGGAAATCGAGCAGGTTTTCGACATGCAGACCAACGCCGCCGCACGTGTTATGCGCCTTGGCGATTACGGTTTTGCGCCGGGCTGCGCTGCGGACCTGGTGATATTGGACGCGACCAACGCGGCTGAGGCATTAACCAAACAAGCGACGCGGAATGTCGTTGTCAAAAACGGCCGTGTGATCGTCGAAAACGAGACACGGCACGCGTGGCGATGGGCGCCGGCGGAATAAATCAAGGGAGCAGAAGAAAAATGGCAATCGATGTCGCCAAGATCGAAATTAAGAGTGTGTCCGATGCGAGCGGGCTGGAAGAGCTGATTATTTCGGGCCGCATGGCAGCCGACAATATCGTCGCCGTCATCGGCAAGACGGAGGGCAATGGCGGCGTCAATGATTTCACCCGCATCCTTTCGGACCAGGCCTATCGAGCGGTGTTGGTGAAGCACGGCACACGAAACGAAGTGGAGATCAAAAAAATCCCAATGGTTTGGTCGGGCGGCTGTGACGGTGTCATTACACCGCATGCCACAGTGTTCGCGCGCACCAGTGCCAGCGGCGCGAGTGGAAAATCGCGCCTCACCATGGGAACGGCGATGAGCGAGGTCATCTTGCCGGAGGATATCGGCCGGCTGGCGATGGTCAAAACTGTTGCCGCCGGTGTGCGTTTGGCGATGCAGGATGCTGGCATCAGCGACGTCAAAGACGTGCATTATGTGCAAACCAAGACGCCGCTCCTCACCATCGAGACCATTCAGCAAGCACATGGCCGCGGCCAAAGCGTGACCTGCGAGGTGCATGATTCGATGGGCGTGTCGAACGGCACCACCGGCCTCGGCATCGCCGTGGCGCTCGGCGAAGTCGAGATGCCGGCGGAGGAGGAAATTTGCCGCAATCTCGATCTTTATTCTTCCGTCGCGTCGTGTTCGTCGGGGGTCGAGCTAGACCGCGCGCAAATCGTCCTGTTCGGCAACCGCGACGGCGCCGGTGGACGCTACCGTATCGGCCACAGCGTGATGCGCGATGCCCTCGACATGGACGGCATCTATGAATCGATTCGTGATGCTGGTCTCGACCTGCCGGAGCGTGCGCGCTCGGAGGACCTGGGCGACCAATTGGTCAATTGCTTCATCAAATGCGAAGCCGACCCCAACGCAAGATTGCGCAACCGGCGCCAAATTATGCTCGATGATTCGGACGTGCACCACCATCGCCATTCGAAGGGCGCGGTGGGCGGCGTTGCGGCGGCGGCGATTGGCGATCCGGCGGTGTTCGTCTCAGTCGATGCCATGCATCAAGGACCGCCCGGCGGCGGCCCGTCCATTGCGATCGTCGATTTGGGCGAATAGTGCCGCCAGACCTGACACGCCAAAGCGCAGGTGAAATTGCCACGGCGTTGCGCGCGCGCGAGCTCGGCGCGGTGGAAGTGCTGGAGGCCCATCTCGAGGTAATCGAGCGCCTCAATCCACGCTTGAACGCTATCGTCACCCTGGCCGCCGACCAAGCGCGAAGCGCGGCACAGGAAGCGGAAAAACGCTTTGCCAAAGGTGGCGAAGACCTGCCGCCACTGCTTGGCCTGCCGGTGGTGATCAAGGATATCGTCGAGACGGCGGGGATGCGCACCACCTGGGCCTCGCCGGTCTATGCCGATCATGTGCCCGAAGAAGATGCCGAAGTTGTGGCGCGTCTGCGCACCGCCGGCGCGATCATCCTCGGCAAGAGCAACACGCCGGAATTCGCGGCCGGGGCCAATACCGACAATGAATTATTCGGCGCGACGGGAAATCCGTGGGACCCGAAGTTGAGCCCATCGGGTTCCTCCGGCGGCTCGGCATCGGCGGTCGCGAGCGGTATGGTGCCGATCGCCCAAGGCACGGATTTTGGCTGTTCGCTCCGTATGCCGGCGGCGTTTTGCGGCATTGTTGGCCTCCGCACAACGCCCGGTTTGGTGTCCAACTATCCGATCGAATTACCCTGGGACCCAGGGCAAGTGCTGGGGCCGATGGCGCGCACTGCCGAAGACGCGGCGATGATGCTGGATGCCATGGCCGGTTACAGCAACATGGTGCCGAATTCTGTCGCCGCGCCGTGGCCAAGCGCATTTGAGCCGGTGCGCGCGCGCGACAATGCTAAAGGACTGCGCCTGGCCTACGCGCCAGACATTGCGGCCATCGGTGTGGATGCGGAATTGGAGAGCATCTGCCGCGCCGCCGCGTTCAGGCTGGTTGACGACGGTGCGGTGGTTGAAGAAGTGGATTTTGATCTGTCGGATGCACGCGCCGCGTATCTCACACTGCGCGGCGAGTGGATGGTCGGCATGCAATATTCGCGTCTCGACAATCTTGATGACTTCGGCGTCAATTTGGCTGGCAATGTGCGCAGCGGCTTGAATATTTCGATGCGCGAATTAGCCGCCGCCGAAGCCATGCGCACCCAGGTCTGGCACCGCTATCGGAAATTATTCGAAGCCTATGATGCGCTGTTGATGCCGATGTCGCCAGTGCCGCAATTCCCGGTGATCAAAAATTTCCCCGAGGAGATCGGCGGGCGCAAATTAGAAAATTACATCGACTGGATCGCCGGCGCTTTCCTGGTGACCATTGCCGGAATCCCGGCGGGCTCAATCCCGGCCGGCCTTTCTCGCGCCGGCCTCCCGGTCGGCTTACAGATCGCCGGCCCGCGCTTCGCCGAGCCGCTGATTCTCGGCCTCGGCAAACTGGTGCAGCGCGCCAATCCGATCGGCTGGCCGACTTGGGCTGACAGTCACTGATTTTAGTTTTGTTTTTGAGAGGGCGGAGCCGGGATGTTCAGTAATATCGGGTTTATCGGTGTTGGCGTGATGGGCGAACCCATGTGCCGAAATCTGGCGTTGAAAGGCGACGACAAGGTCTTGGCATATGACCTCGACCCGGCGCCGCTCGCACGCCTGGCTGCCGATGGCGTGGCAGCGGCGGGTTCACCGGCCGAGTTATGTGGCGACGCCCATACCATCCTGTTGTCGCTCCCCGATGGCGAGAAGGTGCGCCAGGTTTGCCTTGGCGAGGAAGGCCTACTCGCTCATTTGAAGGCGGGCCAATGCGTGATCGATGCCGGCACCTCGCCGCCGCAGTTGGCGCGCGAGCTCCATCAGGCGTTCGGCGCCAAGGGCGTTGCTTTTGCCGATGCGCCGGTCGCGCGCACCCGCCAGGCGGCGCGCGACGGGACACTAAGCATCATGGTCGGCGGTGATGACGCGGTATTTTCCCGTATCCGCCCGATCCTCGACACCATGGCGAGCGACGTGACCCATTGTGGCGGGTCGGGCGCCGGCCAAACGGTAAAAATTCTCAACAATATGATGCTGTTCCAGAACTGCGCTGCAATTGCCGAGGCGCTCGCTATCGCGCGCCGCGCCGGATTGGATGAGGAATTGTTCCTGCAAACCGTCGGCAAAAGCTCGGGCGACAGTTTCGCGCTGCGCAATCACGCCATGAAGGCGATGTTGCCGCGCGATTATCCTGAGGGCGCATTTTCCGTCCGATATGCGCTTAAGGATCTAGCCTATGCGCTTGATCTGGCGGCAGAAGAAAATGTCGCGGCGAAGGGCGGTGAATTGGCGCGCGCGCGGCTTGAGCAGGCCGTGGCCGAAGGTCATGGCGATCGCTACCACCCGGTGGTGCGTGAGACAATCGATCCCTAAGTCGACCTCTATAACTCGCCGAGCAGACGCAGCACTTCATCCCGTTCATATCGCGGCAAGGCCCGGCCATCGGCGAAGCTGACGCCCGCGCCCGGCCCGGCATGGGCGATGGCCGCTGCGCTGTAGCCTTCTGCGATAAGGGTGCGGCACGCGGCTTCGGCGCCGTCGGCGGGAAACGCCGCGAGCAGAGCGCCGGAGGCGAGCGCACCCCACGGGTCAGCGCCCAACGCGCGGCACAGCGCTATCCCCGGCTCAAACCACAGCACCGCGTCCTCGTCCAATTGCAGCGCCAATCCGGCAGCTTCCGCCATTTCATGCAGTCCGGCCGAAAGGCCGCCCTCGGTCGGATCGTGCAACGCATGTGCACCCAACGACACGGCGCGGAGTGCTGGCTCAATGACGGAAATTCCTGGCTCATTCAAAGCGCCTAGCGCGGCCTGCCAAAGTTCCGCCGAAATCGCCTGTTCCGCGGTCGCGACCTCGTTCGCCAATACCGCCGCGGCCTCCACCGGGGCCGCGCCGATTTGCAATATCACATCGCCTGTCAGCATATCTGCGGTGCGTAGAAACACGCCATCTGGGGCATATCCGAGCATGTGCCCGCTCACCACGGTCTGACGCACACTCGCGGTTATTTCGATATGGCCGCCGACCAGCAGAATATCGTGCTGCTTCAGCATCGCCCGCATGCCGCTGAACAGGGCGCGTACATCGTCTTCGTCGACGCCCTCAGGTAACAGAATCGTGGACAGGAACCAGCGCGGGCGGACGCCGGTCACGGCGATATCGTTGGCATTTACCAGGACGGCGTGCGCGCCGACATCGGCGCCCGTCATCGTCACCGGGTCGCCGGCTACGACCAGCGCGCCACCTGCCAAGGCGATCACGCCGGCATCTTCGCCCACCCGCGGCGGCAGCAACAGTTCCGATAAGTCTGGCCCGTCGGTCGTGAGAAGGTCGCGCAGCAACGCGGCGGGCAGCTTGCCGCTAGCAAGGACGGTGCCGCTCATGCCGGTTTCCGAATATCACGGTGGCAGGCAAACATTTCCGATTGCGCTGCCGGCTGGCGCGAAACGATTTTCCATCCTCCGGCATCGAGCATGTTTATCATCGCGTCCTCGTCAAAATCGTTGAACCAGCCTTGTGCGCGGCGGGCCTTTATATCGTCACCGGCCGTAGCGAGCGGATAGCTCACAATCAAATTGGGCGCCGCGGCAGCGCATCGCTGCAACAGCGCCGGTACATCATGAATATACTGAAGCAATTCCAATGCGGCGATGACATCTACAGCATGTTCGGGAAATTGTCCTTGATTGAGGTCGAGAACCTCGCCCGCCGCGGCAAAACGGACGAGATCAACGGGCAGATATTTTCCGCCCGGCGGCAATGCCGCAGCCAGGCGCTGCGCTCCGGCACCCAAATCCATCACGCTGAAGCCTGCCGAAATATGCTGGGCGGCGAGGCGGGCGCGCTGATCGGCGCCGTCGACAACTTCCGCTGGGTCCGACCAGCGCGCGCCTTCGCTGCCGCCCACATCGGCCAAGGCCTCGGTTAGGCGGGCACGCGCGCTCGCATCGGTGCCGGCCCGTTGGGACGTGCCGCGCCGCAAAATTGTTCCGGCCGGGCGGTTGTAGGCCCGGTAGGGCTGGATTTGACTGCTCAAGCAAATCACATTACAGACGTTAAAGGCCGGCGCGAATGGCAGCAGCGCACCGCCCAATTCATGGCTCGGCAGTTGATGGAGCGTGAAGCCGAAATCGCGCAGCTCGTTGGCCATTTGCCGCGCCGCGCTTTTACCGGGCTCTTCGAAAAAGGCGCGGCCATTTTCCCACACCAGTGCCGCGACACGCCCACTGCGTAGCAGTTCCCGCGCGCCAGTAATTACCTGGGGCTCGAATCCCTCGACATCGATTTTTATCAGCACCCGGCGGTTTTGCAGTGCAGGGCGCTCAGCCAGCAGACCATCAAGCGTCACAATCGGCACGGATAAGCCACGCGTCACCTGCATCATGCCTTGCAATCCCCTGCCATAGAGACTGTGTCCCATGGTGGTGTTGCCGATTAGCGGGGCGGTGCCGGGCTTGTCGCCCGCCGCGGCGGCGATGGTTTCGATGGTCTCCGTTAGGCGGTTATGGGCCACCGCGCGCAGCAACTGGGTAACATTGGCCGGGTCGGCTTCGATGGCGAGGACGGATATGTCGGGCGCGTGCAGCGTCGCGGCGCCGAGGCTCATCACTCCCCAATGCGCGCCGACATCAATAAAGACGTCACCGGGCTGAAGATGGGCATCGAAAAAGGCGCGGGTCGGGTATTCGAAACCGCCGTGCCGGCTTTCGCGGTCGATCAAATGCTTGATCGCGATGTCATCGAGAAATTGTTTCGGAATCGGCAGCGTAAATCGCGCCTTGCCCGAAGCGTCACGAAAGATCGAGGGTAAAAGAAGCGCACCGTCTGGCGCCGTTTTTAGGCGGAGTTTTTTCTGAGCGTTGCCGGCCGGGTTCGGTTTGGCTGACGGTGGTGTGGCGGCGGGCGTCGTCGAAGTTCCTATTGCGAGCCGAGCCGGTTACGAGCGGCTATTTCGACGAGCTGCGTTTAAAATGTTTATCGTAGAATTCCATGGCCATGCGGATTATCCCGGCAATGATGATCATGGTAACGAAATAGATAAACACGACGCCGAACGCGCTCATATCGTCTTCGACCGGCAACAGCCCGGCCATGAAAACGGACGATACAACACAAATGGTAAACGCTAGAATCATAGTCCAGCCGCCGCGGGATCGCGCGTATGTTTTGATCTTTTCGACCCTGGTGTTCGGCGCGTTAAATTCGGTATCGGTCATACTGTCCTGCTTGCCTATTTGCGTCTCTAGTTACGGGCAATCCTAACCTAGGCGGCGCGTCTTGCCCACCAGGGGTTTTTACGACACCCGGGCCAAAAGATCAAAGCTGATTGTGTGGCCTCCGCCAGGCGCTAGAATGGCTGCGGAATCACGGCGGAATCACGGCGGAATTGCGGAGATATGAGCCGGCATGGCGGCTAAAATAGTTAAATCCGTTTGCCCGAAGGATTGTCCCGACAGCTGTGGCATGTTGAGCCATGTCGAAGACGGTCGAATCACACGGGTGAGCGGCGATCCCGCGCATCCCATCACGCAGGGCTTCCTCTGCGGCCGCTATCAACATTATGAAGAAGTAATTTATCACCCGGAGCGCCTGCTTCATCCGCTCTATCGGGCGGATAAAAGCGCAGAATTCCAACGCATTTCGTGGGATGAGGCGCTGCAAATTTTGGCCGGGCACTTTCACGAGATCATCGCCCAGCATGGTGGCGCAGCAATCCTGCCCTATCACTATCTCGCCAATATGGGGTTCGTTTCATCGCGCTCCGGTGATCGTCTGTGGAACAAGCTGAATACCAGCCGCGTTGGCCTCGAAATCTGCGCCATGGCGGGGGCGGAGGCAATAATTCGCGTCTTCGGTGCTATTCGCGGCACCGAGCCGCAGCATATGGACAAAACACGCTGCTATGTCGCCTGGGGCAAAAACCCGAAAGCGACAAATGTTCACAGCCACGTCCTCACCAAGGACATCCATCCCAACATCGTCGTCGATCCCTACCGCTCAGAATCGGCCAAATCCGCCGATCTTCATATTCAGCCGCGCCCGGCCACCGATCCGGTGCTGGCGATGGCCTTGATGCGCATTCTGATCGAGCGCGGCTGGGCGGATACGGAATTTCTGGCCGCCCACACCATCGGTTTCGATGCCGTCCGTGCGCGCGTGATGCAGACCAGTTTGACCGAGGCGTCGTCGATTTGCGACGTGCCGATAGCGCGGATCGAGGAGTTTGCTGAGCTTTACGCCGGCAACACGCCGTCCCTCATTCATATCGGCGTTGGCCTGCAACGCAACAGCAATGGTGGCGAGATGGTGGCAGCCCTTGCTACTCTGGCGGCGATGGCGGGGCAGGTGGGCGTGCCCGGCGGCGGTGCGCTCTACGCTAATTTCGATTGGCCCATGGGCGATATCAGCGAGCCGGATTTGCGCTCCGACGTCGCCCATTTCCACAACATGATTAAGCTTGGCGAGGTCTTGACCTCTGACGACGCCATCCGTGCGCTCTATGTGTTTAACTCAAACCCTGCGGCCACTGCGCCCAACCAAAACAAAGTGCATGCCGGGCTGGCGCGCGATGATTTGTTCGTCGCCGTGCATGACCTCTTTATGACCGATACCGCCCAGCGTGCCAATTTAGTGCTGCCGGCCTGCACCCAGGCTGAGCAATGGGATGTGCATCGCTCCTACTGGCATGATTACGCGCAGATTAACCAGCCGGCCATCGCGCCGCTTGGCGAGGCACGGCCCAATCATTGGGTGTTCGGCCAAATCGCTCAGGCTATGGGCTTCGAGGAGCCGTGTTTCCGGGAGACCGAGGAGGATACCCTGCGTCGCTTGTTGGTTGGGACGGGGCTTGATTTCGATGCCCTGGCCGCTGGGCCAGTACCGTGCCTGCCGGTGGAGAATACGAGCTTCGCCGACCGCCGCTTTCCGACGCCGAGCGGCAAACTGGAATTGATCACACCGAGCTACACGCCGGCGCCGGCGGATGGCGACCACCGCTACCGCTTCATCACGCCGAAGAGCCGGCATTTGCAATCGAGCCAGTTGTTCAATGTGGCGCGCAAACAGGCCGGCGTGCGCGAGCCGACGCTCTATCTGCACCCGGAGGATGGCGCGCGCGAAGGCATCGCAGACGGCGCGCCGGTGCGCGTGTGGAACGGCCGCGGCGAAGTGGCACTGGTGGCGCGCTTAAGCGCCGACGTGCGGCCCGGACTGGTTGCCAGCTACATGGTGCGTTGGGGCCCCAACGCCAATGCCACCACGCCCGACACGCCGGCGGATATGGGCGGTAATTCCACTTTCCACACCAATTTCGTCAGCCTCGCGCGCGGCGCCTGAGATCGTGTCGATGCGTATTCTGGTCATTCAGCACTCGCCACTCGATCATCCCGGCGTGATACGCAGCTATATGGCCGAGGATGGTATCGCCTGGGACCCCATCGATATCTATGCCGGTCAGAGCATTCCGCCGCTCGACGACTATGACGCGTTGCTGGTTATGGGCGGGCCGCAGCAGACCGATCAAGAAGCCGCGCATCCCTGGCTGGTGCAGGAGAAGGAATTCATTCGCAGCGCCGTCGTGGCACAGCACAAGCCGGTGCTCGGCATTTGCCTCGGCGCTCAGCTTATCGCCGAAGTGATGGGCGGACGCGTTGGCGCCATGGCGCGCCCAGAAATCGGCGTGCTTGAAGTCGAGACCATCGCAGCGGCGGCTGGCGATGCACTGTTCGGCGAATTTCCGGCGCCGGCCAAAACGCTGCAATGGCACCTCTACGCCGTGCTGCAATTACCGCCCGGCGCACAGCATCTCATGCGTTCACCGGCCTGCGAAAACCAAGCGTTCCGGATCGGCAGTATGGCGTATGGCGTGCAGTTTCATATGGAGCTTACCGCCGACATGGTCCTCGGTGTAAGCGACTATCCTGAATATGTTGCAGCGCTTGAGGCGCAGCACGGTGCCGGCGCGCTGACGCGATTAGCCGCAGAAACAGCGCGTAACGCCGGCGAACTCGACCGATCCGCCCGACTGATTTACGATAATTTCATGCGCCTCGCGCGCGCATAAATTCAATAGATTCAGATAGACTCAATAGGAGAGACACAATGGCGCTTTCGGCCGTGGCCGCGACAGAAGCCTGTATCGAGAATATCCAGCGCCATAACGAGGCGGTGAATGCGGTCGTCACATGGGACGAAGACGCCGCCTTGGCAAGCGCCGCAGAGGCCGATCGCGCCGCCACGGAAGGGCGCTGGCTTGGCGTCCTGCATGGCATGACGATGACCCTGAAAGACAATATCGCCACCGCTGGCATGCGCACCACAAGCGGCGCGATGTTCTTTGCCGATCATGTGCCCAACGAGGACGCCGAAGTGGTGCGCCGTCTGCGCGGCGCCGGCGCGGTGCTGATCGGCAAGGCCAACATGCAGGAGCTCGCGTTCGGCGTGGTGACGACAAATCCGGTATTCGGGCAATGTCGGAACCCGTGGAATCCGGGACACATTCCGGGCGGCACAAGCGGCGGCTCCGGCGCCAGCGTGGCTGCGGGCATGTGCCAGGGCTCGCTCGGCACCGATACCGGCGGCTCGGTGCGTATTCCGGCATCGATGACCGGCGTGGTCGGTCTGCGTCCAACGCATGGGCGCATATCGATACGCGGGGTGACGCCGACCAGTCTGTCAAACGACACCATCGGGCCGATGGCGCGCGAGGTGACGGATGTAGCTCGCCTGTTTGCGGCGTTGAGCGGATATGACGCCCATGATCCGGTGAGCGCCGATCAACCGTTGGCGAATTTCCTGCCCACCCTGGGTAATGGCATTGCTGGCAAGCGCATCGGCATCGCGCGCAAATTTCACTTTCAGCGCCTTCACCCGGCGGTCGAGCAGGCGGTGCTGGGCGCTGTTGGCGTATTCGAGCGCTTGGGCGCGGAAATCTGCGAGATCGATCTGCCCGGCGCCGAATTGGCGCAGGATTGGAACATCGCCCAAATCTATGGCGATATCTGCGCCTATTTCAAAGAGCGTCTCGCCAACGACCCGGAGAGCATCAGCCCGCGCGTGCGCGCGCGTATGATGTTGGGTTTGAACTTTACGGCGGCTGACTATGCCGAGGCGATGCGCGGCAAGGAAGTTTGGCAGCGCACCTTGAAGCGCACCTTCGAGGACCAGGTCGATATGATCCTGGCGCCTACCGTTCCGATGCCGCCGCCGGCGATTACCGGCGACGAAAACCTGCATGAAGCCACCCGCGATGCGGCGCGCTTCACATATGGAAGCGCGCTTTCCTCCCATCCCGGGCTTTCTGTGCCGTGCGGCTTTACATCCGACGGCCTTCCCATCGGCCTCATGCTGGAAGCGGCGTGGTGGAACGAGCCGCTCCTGTTCCGCGCCGGCGTGGCCTATCAGAGCGCAACCGATTGGCACCTCCGCCGCCCGCCATTGTTGGGCGGCTAGCGTTCACACCACCGCACCCATCTGTTTACGATAGGTCGAATTCCGTAATTTCGTGCCGGGTATCGCCTTAGTCGGCGCCGGCGGCCTGGGGCAGTTCCGCCTCCAACAGATCGGCGAGCGACGTGGCGTGCCAGCCCTCGGCACGTTTTTTCCAATAGGTGTCGCTGAGTTTGCCAGTCGTGATGCCGGGCGCGCCGTTGCCCACCGGTTTGTCGTTGACCAAAGTCACCGAGATAACCCCGCCGCCGGTCGAGGAAATGAAGACCTCGTCGGCTTCACGCAGGTCGGCTTCCGTCAAATCGGCGGCTTCCGCCTGCAGGCCGGTTTCGGCGCAGAGTTCGAAGACGCTTTGCCGGGTGATGCCTTCAAGCAAGTTCTGGCCCGGCGTCAGCACTTTGCCGTCGCGGATAATCCAGACATTAAAGCCTGGCCCTTCGGTGATGAAGCCGTCGGTGGACAGCAGGACCGGGGCGTCGGCGCCAGCATCGAGCGCCTCGAATTGAGCACGCGTCAAATCCATGCGGTTGAAGTTTTTGACGCGCTGGTTGATCGCAGTGTCCGGCGCGCGCCGGGTATCGGCGATCCATAAATGAGCGCCAGAGTTCACCCGCTCTTTCGGCACGATCCAATAATAGGGAACGGCATAGGCGATGAATTCATTCAGCGCTTCTCGCGGATCGCCGGTAGCGCTGCCGCCGGCATAGCGCCCGCGCGTGCAAAGGATATAGACGATCGAATGATCAAACCCGGCGCGCTTCACGCATTCCGCCATAATCTGACGAATTTCATCGTCCGAGCACGGTGGGTTGACGCGGATATAATCGCAGGAGCGGTGAAACCGCGCCAAATGATCGTCGAGCTTAAAAAACGATCCGTCCCAGGCAGATATGGCGTCGAACACCACATCACTCTTGGTAAATGCCGGGTCGAGCAACGGTATCGTCGCCTCGTCCACCGGCATATAGCGTCCCTGGCTATAGGCAATGCCTTTTGATTCGCTCATAACTTACGCCTCCGCTTGCAACAGGATGAGGCCTAACATATGGCGCTTGAACGGAAAGGGCCACTCCGGGATGATTGCGGCCAAGCAAAAAAAGTAAGGGAGAACGATCATGGCGATGGACGAACAAGCGTTGGCCGCGTGGCTCGGGGATTCGATCATGGCGCAGCGCGGCGTCGGGCGCGATGCCGCCGGTGAGACCCACCATCTCACGGAGGAAATGCAGGGCATCTATCATTACACCATGGGTCCCTATTCGGACCCGGTGCTCGAGATCAAGCCCGGCGATACGGTGGTGGTGGAGACGCGCGACGCGTTCGAGGGCAAGCTCGTCAACGACGGCGACAAGCCGAGCGAGAAGCTGCGCGTGCCTTTCCTCAATCCGCAGAATGGGCCGATCATGGTCGAAGGCGCTGAGATGGGCGATGCGCTCGCGGTTTATATCGCGTCTATGCATCCGCGCGGTGACGACCCGCACGGGATTGTCGCGATGATTCCCGAATTCGGCGCGCTCACCGGCACAGCCTATACCGCCACCCTCAACGACCCGCTACCCGAGATCGTGCGCCGCATCGCCCTCGATGAGGAAAACGTCTATTGGAGCAAGCGCGTGACGCTGCCCTACAAGCCGCATATCGGTACGCTGAGCTGCTCGCCGGAGATAGATTCCATCAATTCTTTAACCCCAGACAATCACGGCGGCAATATGGATCTGCCCGATATCGGGCCGGGCACGGTGACCTACCTGCCGGTACGCTCGCCGGGTGCGCGGTTGTTCCTCGGCGACGCCCATGCCTGTCAGGGCGACGGCGAAGTCTGTGGCACGGCGGTGGAATATTCCACGACCACGACGATTAAGGTCGATGTGATCAAGGGCTGGACGCTCGATTGGCCGCGCTATGAGACCGAAGACGCGATTTTTGGCGTCGGCAGCGCGCGGCCGTTGGAAGACGCAACCCGCATTGCCTATCGCGAGCTCATTCGCTGGATGGAGGCCGATTACGGCTTCGATAAATGGGACGCTTATATGATGCTCAGCCAATGCGGCATCGTGCGGCTGGGCAATGTCGTTGACCCCAAATACAGTGTCGCCGCCGGAATCCGCAAAAAATTCCTGGCCGAATAAAGCGGGGGTAATTTTTGGTTTGGTCCCTCAAACGCCGGGCGGTCGCGTCCGCTCTCTTGGCTCCCTCGTATTAACTCGGGCGCGCGGTCGCGCTTGCCGGAATGCGGCAAGCATTCCGGGTGATGGTGCCGCCTGGGTGAGTCTATGAGTGTTCTCTCAAGCGTCTTCGGGTCTTAGTCGGCGGCGTCGGAGTGTTTGTCCGCGTCTTCCGTGAAATCGGGCCGCAGCACCGCCGAGCCGTCACGCAGCAACGCCGCGCGCGTCGGAAAACCATTGCCGGGGTGGGCCGTCATCTGCTCGGGTGGCGTAGGATTGGTGACCTCTGGCCAGATGCCGGGCTGCGCCACGGCGCCTTCTTCGGCGATCGGCAACGGATCATCCTCGAGAATAGCCGGCGCCTTGATGATATCGAAACAATCCCAGCTAGCTTCGAGCGGGATGTTGTTGTTATCAAAGAAATAGACCGACCAGACGAAGCCGTGATCGACGGCGCCGCTAACTTCAATGCCGGCGGCTTCGAGCTTGTCCTTGAGGGCGAATAAATCCGCTTTCGAGGCGACGCTGATCGAGAGATGATCGAAGCCGAGCGGTTGCGCGCTGGGCGAGCCATGCGACTTCTTTACCATTGGCTGGGCGCCGTCATAGGAGAAGAAGGCGATATAATTGGGGCCGGTCTTGAAGAAATAATGGCGGTAACCGTCATGGCCAATGCCATGAGTCAATTCCATGCCGAGAAGATCACGGTAAAAGCGGATGGTTTTCTCCATATCGCCAGTGATAAAGGCGAGATGGTTGATTTCCTTCAAATACATGACGATTCTCCCCAGGCAACATCAATCTTGCTCATAGGTAAGGTGTTTGGCGGCGAAATCCAAGTGACGGTGCCCGCGTGATTGTATTATGTAGCGATTTCGGCGTCGGCGGTGCGCGCACGCATATTTTCACATATGCCCGAGGGCGCTGCTTTCTGGTATGAAAACGTCAACGGTCTGGCCGAGATCGCGGTCACTGGCGGCTGCGCGTACCAGGCGCTCGGTCTTTCGATAGGAGTGGATGTGAAGGTGATTGCGACATGACAGGCTGGCGGCCGGACAATGAACAGATCGCTGCGGGACGCCTCGCTGGCGCCGACATGCGCGGCCTCGTCCTCAAAGGGCGGAATTTCCGTCAGGCCGATCTCAGCGCGGCCGACTTATCGGGCGCCGATCTACGTGAAGCGGATTTCTGGGGCGCCGATTTGAGCGCGGCAAATCTATATGGGGCCAATGCGCGGTTGGCCACGTTTCAAGGCGCAAATCTTACTGGCGCGCAGGTAAGCGAAGCCAATCTCTGGGGCGCCAACTTCAAGGTGGCGCGCATGGCGGGCGCAATATTGGTGCGGGCCAACATGTCGCAAGCGGAGATGGCCGGCGCGCAATGCGACGGTGCGAATTTTTCCGAGGTCAATCTGTGGAGCGGCGTGCTGCGCTTGGCCTCTCTGAAAGATGCCAATATGGGCAAGGTCGAGCTTGCCAGCGCCAAGATGGAGCAAGCTGTGCTGGACGGCGCCAATCTGAGAGAGAGTGATTTAAGCGGCGCCACTTTGCGCGGTGCCAGTTTGATCGGAGTGGATTTCACCGCCGCAACATTACGCGATACGCGCTTCCGCGAGGCCAATTTGACTCGCGTGGACTTTAGCCAAGCGAACCTCTTTGAGGCCAGTTTTGACGACGCCATTTTCGATACCACCATCATGCCCGATGGCACCATCGAATCCGGCCCGCTGCACATGTGGCCACCAGATTCAGAATAGGCGTTCGGCTAAGAAACCGATCACGGTTACGGAATTAAGACCGCGCGGCCTTTTATTGTTCCGGCGTGGAGATCGTGCAGCGCTTGGTTGGCGTCGGCGAGTTTGTATTCCTTGGTGGCGAGATTGACCAAGCCGCGGTCAGCCAGCGCCATCAGTTCGACCAATTCGGCGTAAGTCCCCACCAAATTTCCGACGATGGTTTTCTCGGTGATGATCATCTCGATGGCCGGAATTTCGATGCGCCCGCCATAGCCGACAATGTAGTAGTAGCCGGCATTCCGCGTCATCGCCAGGCCCTTGGCGATGGCGTCGCCCTCGCCGACGAAATCGATCACTGCTTCGGCGCCGCGGCCTTTGGTCAGTTCCAGCACCGCCTCGGTCTCATTGCCGTCGGCCTTGATAACATGATGCGCGCCGCTCTCCTTGGCGAGGCCAAGGGCGAGGTCGGACATGTCGACCGCGATGATCTCCGCCGGCGACAATGCGGCCAGCGCCTGAATGCCGATATGGCCGAGCCCGCCGGCGCCGATGATCACCGCATATTCGCCCGGCACCAAATGTTTCGCCGCCTTTTTGGCGGCGCGGTAGGCAGTGAGGCCGGCATCCGTATAGGGCGCCACATCCTTGGGCGCCAAGCTCTCGGGCAGCTTGATCAGAGCGCGCTCGCCAGTGTGCAAATATTCGGCATAGCCGCCGGCGGCGTTGATGCCGGGAAAGCTCGAGTCTTCGGCGTGCATGTCCTCGCCGCGCCGGCAGGCCAGGCAATGGCCGCTGGTGACAAGGGGATGCACAATCACCGGATCGCCGACCTTGACGCTGGTCACGCCCGAGCCCACCTCCTCGACCCAACCGGCATTCTCATGGCCCATAATGTGGGGAAATTTGACTTCCACCAGGCCGCGCCACACGCCCTCGACAATGTGGAGGTCGGTGCGGCACACACCGGCGCCGCCGATGCGGACAATGACGTCTGTCGGCGCGACAATTTTTGGATCGGCGACGTCTTCATAGTTAACGAACGTCTCACCCGCCAGGGCTTCGTCATAGCCGTGCAACACCGCCGCTTTCATTGCTTTCTCCCTCAGACATTTGCTGTCGTAACCGGTTGCGCCGATAAAGAGCGATGGCGTGCGACCTGTCAACGCGCTTGCTTGATTCAACCGCCCGAAACGCTATAAACGAGGCAGGCTTCAGCGGTGTAACGGTAAAAGGACAATGCGGTATGACGGCGCGAATTTACCAGCCGGCAAAATCAGCCACACAATCGGGGCGGGCCAACTCGCGCCATTGGCTGCTGGAATATGAGAGCGGCGGCAAGCGCGAGATCGACAGCCTGATGGGCTGGACCGGATCCGGCGATACGCAAACGCAAGTATGCTTGAAATTTTCGAGCCGCAGCGAGGCCTTGGCCTACGCCGAAAAGCATGAGTTGGATTACAATTTAGAAGAGCCGCAGGCGCGGCGGGTCCGGCCGAAATCCTATAGCGAGAATTTCACCCGCAAGCCCGGAAATTGAGATGCAGCAATAACGGCGGCAACGCCAACCGCGCTACTCGCCCTTGACGGTCGAGCCGACAAACGAAACGACGTCAGTCAACAGCTTGCCGACGGGAGACATGACTTTCTCCAACACCGATGGCTCTTCTTCCGCTGCCGGGTCTTCGCCGAAGGCGGCATCTTGGAACGGTAGCACCATAGTGTCGAAATCATCCGTAAACGCGAAATAACCCTCTTCCATCGACGCCCAGTATTTTTTCCCGACATCAGATGTCATCTCACCCTTGACCGGTTGGCCGGCTGCGACCAGGGAGAGATTATGCTGTGCTTCTTCATCACCTTTTTCCGCCGCGCGATTCCACCAGGCGACTGCCTGAGTTTCGCTCTGCTCCACATACTCGCCCCAGTAATGCATGTTTCCAAGCATTCGCTGAGCCGCGGCGTTGCCGCCTGAGGCGTGTTTTTCAATCGAACTTAAGCGGATCACAGGTGCATCGCCCACCGCATTGTCCAATGTGGTATCGACATTGCGGAAACCGCTTTGTGAGCAAGCCGCAAGCAGCCCTGCTGTAGCAAGTGAGAGAACGAGGTGCCTCGTCTTCATGGATAATTCTCCGGGATTCGTCCGTTCGGCGGAGCGACACTAACCCATATTATGCCGCCGCGCCAGCGCCTTAAGCTATTTTTCCACGAGTTCGTTGATGCCCTGCCAATCGGCCGGTGGTGGGTTGGAAATCATGCCGCGCGCCCGCACTGCCAGTTTGGCCGCTGCGGAATCCCCCGGTTCCAGCGCTTCCAGCGCGATTGCGGCAGCTTCGAACTCCCGCCTGCGGTAGAGCGCGAGGGCGGTGGCGAAGGCTGTTATTCTATCCGTTACCGCAGCATCCGATTGCGCCGCCAGGCAGAGCGGCTCGTAGACAGCGATCGGCGCCTCGCGCCCGACGACCCGGATCAAATCCAGCTCGCGCATGGCAATCGAGTCGCCGCACGCCCGCGCGGTTGTTTCGCTGACCAGAATTTGACTGCCAAAGGCCTTATTCGCGCCCTCAAGCCGTGCCGCCAGATTAACCGCGTCACCCATGACGGTGTAATTGAAGCGCCGTCTTGAGCCCATGTTGCCGACCAGCATGTCGCCACTATTGAGGCCGATGCGGGCACGCAGGGTCAAATCGGGCCGCCCCTGAAAAACCCTCGGCATTTCCGCCAATCGGTCGCGGCAAGCCAGCGCCGCCGTGACGCCGTTGCGCGCATGATCGGCGTCCTCAAGCGGCGCGCCAAATACGGCGACGATGGCATCGCCGATATATTTGTCCACAAAGCCACCATGGTCCTCAATGATATCGGTCATCTCCGATAAATAAATATTGAGCCCGGCAACCAATTGCTCGGGTGACAGCTGTTCCGAAACTGAAGTGAAGCCCTCGATATCACTGAAAAGAACGGTCAACTCCCGGTTCTCGCCGCCGAGTTCGGGTGCTTTGCCGCGCTCCACCATACGGTCGACCAACGCCGGCGCGAGGTACAAGGTGAAGGCGTGACGCAGGCGGCGCTTGTCCTTGTCACTGACGGCGAAACGGTAACCGAGCAGAACGGCGAATGTCAGGGCGCCGGCGATCAAAGGGTCGAACAGCGGCAGCACCAGACCCGAACGGAACAGGGTCGTGGCAACAATCAGCCAAACAAAGCCGCAGCCGAGGATCGCCAGGCCAGCGCGCCATGCCTCAAACCGCATCGCCAAGCCGGCAACGAGAAGAGTAAACGCGACGGTGATCAAACTGTTCCAAATGCGCGCTGGCATCCGCAGCGCGTCGCCGCGCAACAGATTGTTGATCGCCGCGGCGTGAATATAGACGCCCGGAATAGAATCGCGTGTGAACGCGGTTTTGTAGAGATCGCCGGGCGCCGGCAGCGCGCAACGCGCGCCGACGACATCGCCTTCGGGGGCAGTAATAAAGCGTTTGGAGGTGATCTTACGATCCTCGACATCGAGCACGACACCGAGGAGCACGGCTTTTCCCGCGAAATGATCGCTTAGAAAATTCTGCTGGCCGGCCGCCACGCAGGCATGGATATCAGCCAGCGAATAGGTCGGTATCGAGGCGCCGCCATCGAAATTAACGCTCAGCGCATTTTCCCGCCCGCCCGGAATACTGTAATCGCCGAGGAATACATCGCCGTTCTCGCCATCGACGCGCGGCGCCTCGCCCGCTTGGCGCGCCGCCAATTCCAGAGAGAGCGAGGGTTCCTTGCGCAGTGTGCCGTCGGTGTTCGCGGCATCGAGGAAGAGCGGTGCGCGGCGGATCACGCCGTCGGCATCGCCGTAAAGGTTTACCGAACGAATATTGCGTTGGTGGTCGACGGCAGAACTATGACCCGCATACGGTGCGATCGGCTTAACCTGATGCTGCACTTTTGCCAGGACGATTTTATTTTCTTGTGCCGCGCGGCGCAGCGCCAGCATGAATTCGCGGTCGTAATTCCGATCAAGGGTCGCGACGGAGGTGGGCAGAATGATATCGAAGCCAATGACAGCAGCACCGGCCTCGCGCACGCCATCCACCACGGTGCCGATCTGCTTGGTCCACATCACCTTGGGCACATCACGGAACGGTGCTGTGCGATAGGTCTCCTCGTCGATGGCAATTACCACGGACGGCGATTCTTGCGGCGCATGGCGCTGACCCCAAACCGCATGGCGCAGCCAGAACAGGCTGTCGAGCGAAATATTCTCGACCCGGTCTAGCGCCGGCGCGGCGAATATCCCGCCGACTACCAGCGCCGCCGCCGTGGCGGCAAGAATATTGCTGAGCTTCACAGCCGGCGCCGCTCTGTCAGATCACTAAAGAGGAACGAGGCGGCTTAACAACGCGACAGCGCCGGGCCGGGCGAATTTATCGACGCGGAAGATGATTTCACGCCCTGCCGCGCGGGCGCGATAGAGCCCGCCCTTGCCAAGCACAATGCCATGATCCGCTAAATCGACCCCATTGGCCGCGGTCTTTAGTTTGAGCGCCTCCCGCGGGCGGTCGAGCCGCTCAAGTTCCAGCATGTCCGCGTCGCCGTCGATGCGAAAATAGGGCGATAGGCCATGCACCGTTAACGCGACTTCGATGGCACCGCCGCTTTTGCGCATCACGGCGACCCCGGCGCGGTCCGATTGGTCAGACGAGAGTTGCAGATTGCCGCCGTCGCACTCAACGGCGCGGCTCTCCACTATGCCGCCACTGACCTCACTTTGCTCGGCGCGGACCAGCACTGTGCCGCCGGTGATGGTTTCCTGGATGCAGGAGCGGAGGTAGCCTAGGCGGATCCAATCGCCCTCCGCCAGGTTCACTCTAGCGCCCGGCGAGAGATATTCGAACAGGCCGATTTCGCCGGTTTCAGTGACGCCGGGGGAGAGGTCTTCGACGATCGCCGCCAGTTCGTCGGAATGAGCGCTGCTCGAGGCCAGAGCGCAGGCGCCAAGCAGGCCGGAAATGTAAATTTGCTGGAATTTTCGCCAAACCATGCGCGCCCCTCGTGGAGCGCTAGTATGTCACGCCTTCAATTGCGCCGCCACATGCCGCGCCGAGCTTGGCGTGCCGCCACTTCGAGCGCGGCATAGCGGGTCATTTGCGTGCCATCTGCTTCGGCCCAGCCGGTATAGACCATACCCTCTGATAAATCGTAGCCGCCGGCTCGACAGCGCGCAAAGCGGCTGCCGTCCGCCGCCCTAATCTCGCGCCGGATGCAGGTGACGGTGGCGCCGGCGGTCAGGTCCATCAGGGCGGTAGTGGATATCCGCCCGCAGTCATGTTCGTTGCCGCGCAGCTGACAGCGTGTGCCGAGCGGCGGCGCGGTGATGCCCTCCAACCGTAGGCGGCGGCCATCGACACTCAGCGTTTGCCCGTCGAGCACCTCCGGCGGGCCGGTGAGGTCGTCGCCGAACGGCGTCCAATTGGCCGCCCGCGCCTGCACGGCCGATGCAGCACTGTTCGGTAGGTTGACGGCCGCCGCCGCGAGCCGAACTTGCGCCCAGTTGTTGCCCTGGCCCGCGGCCAACAGCAGCCAGAAATAACTTTCCGCTACGTCGCGTCGAACGCCCCGGCCAGCGGCAAAGAATTGCGACAGGTTTATTTGCGCCACCGGGTCGCCGCGCTCCGCCGCGCCGCGCGTCCATCTAGCGGCGCCAACGTCATTTTGCGGCACGCCTTCGCCGAACTGATACATGCTCGCCAGCGCGAGCTGCGCCCGTACGTCGCCGGCCTCCGCGGCGGGCAGAAATTCGGCCACCGCCTCTGCGTACCAGCCGGCGTCATAGGCGCGCACGCCATCGGCGACGTCAGCCCGAGAAGAAAGCAGCGGCAAGAGAAGGGCCAAGAGGAGGGTGGTAAAAAATATTTTCACGGCAATTCGATTCGCGCATTGGGCAAGGAATGCTCCATTATCATCCAACTGCCGGGACACGGCATGTCAAAATGTCGCGACGGTTGCGTGACGAGGGAAGGAAAGACAGATGCTGCTTGAAGGTGCTTGCCATTGCCGCCTGGTGCAATTTTCGCTGCGCTCTAGCGAACCCTATCCCTACATGTATTGCTATTGCTCGATCTGCCGTAAAACCGCCGGCGGTGGCGGTTACGCCATTAACCTGTCCGCCGAAGCCAATAGCCTCGATGTACGTGGCAAAGAACACCTCTCCGTTTATCAGGTGCTTCTAGACGGCGAAGCTGGGGAAGCTGGCGAGACCAGCCCGGCCGAGCGCAATTTCTGCGCGCGCTGCGGGTCAGCTCTTTGGGTATGGGACCGGCGCTGGCCGGAGTTGCTGCACCCCTTCGCCTCGGCCATCGATACGCCGCTGCCGAAGGCGGTTGAGCGCTGTCATATTATGCTCGATTTCAAACCCGGATGGGTGCCGGTGCCGGGCGGCAAGCGCAACGGGCATTTTGCTGGCTATCCCGATCAGTCGATCCATGACTGGCATCAAAGCCGGGGATTGCGAACCGAAGACTGAGGTTATTTCAGATAAATCTGGTGGCTGAATTCTACGCCGTTGGAAATGGTTATGCGCTCGAATCCGAACAGCCGGGCAAGATCGAAAAACGTGAAATATTCCTGTACGCCGAATTCCTGAAACAGGCGCGAAGTGCGTGCCACTGCGGTCAATGTGGCGAGCAGCGCGCGGGCGCGGTAGATGGTGTCGATCGACCCGGGCTGTTGGCCGACGATGATTAACTTTTGCGCTTCGTCGCCCTTGGCGAAAATCGCGTATTGCGGCTCATAGGGCCGGCTCAAAATTTGCTCGGTCAGATTGTTTATGAATTTGAGGCGCTGTGAACGGTCGGCATCGGGCATGATGGTGGCGCGCGCCTGATAGGTCTCGCTGCTGGTGATGGGCGGATAATAATAGCCAGCATGGCGGTCAATTTTGCCCTCTTCTGCAGTAGCGCCACCGGATGCTGCGCCCAATACGGCGACCATCATGGCGGCCGCCAGGATCGCGGCCAGGCGATGTGTCAGAACTGTTGTCACACGAAAAATTCCCTGATGTCAGTTTGAGCGCGCATTTTGTGGCGCGGCGGATGGTTTGTCACGGTCAATTCCCAGCCACGTCGCGGAAGCTTGCTGAAATGCGCTGAATCATGCGAAATGTCGAGCATCGGCGACCGAATCTGCGCCGAGGTATGGGGAGTAAGTGCGGTGAAAGTGCTCGTCTTAGGCGCCGGGGTGGTGGGAACGGCAGCGGCCTATTATCTCAACCGAGCCGGTCATGAGGTGACGGTGATTGAGCGCAATCCTGGCGCCGGGCTGGAAACCAGCTTTGCCAATGGCGGCATCGTCAGCGCCTTCACCGCCCGGCCCTGGGCAACTCCGGAAGTGCCGCGCATGCTGATCAAATGGTTCGGCCGCCAGGACGCGCCCTATCTGTTTCGCCTCCGTCCCGACTGGTCGCAATGGAGCTGGGCGCTGAAGTTCCTGCGCCAATGCACGCGCGAGCGCTTTGAACACAGCCAGGAAGTGTCGCTGCGCCTCTCGACTTACAGTTATGGCTGCCTCAAAGAAGTGCGCGAGCGCGAACAGATTCAATATGACCAGCGCGCCGACGGCGTATTGCACCTGTTCCAAACCCAAGAGCAACTGGACGCCGCAGCGGCGGCGGAATTGAGTCACGCGGATTCGCGCTTTCACCCTGAGGTCATCGATATGCGCCGCGCCGTCGTCATAGAGCCGGCGCTGGCAGCAGGCGCCGGGGCTTATGCTGGTGCGCTGTTCTTCCCGCAGGATGAATCGGGCGATGCGTATAAATTCACCGCCGGGCTGGCCGCTGCCGCCGAACGCCAGGGTGTCACCTTCCGCTACGGCGTCGCGGCGCGCCGCCTGCAGGCCGACGATGGCCGCATCACTGCAGTCGATACCGACCAAGGGCGGCTCGAAGCCGACGCCTATGTCATGAGCCTCGGTAGTTTCAGCCCGCTACTGTTGCGTAAAATCGGCATCCGCGTGCCTGTCTATCCGCTCAAAGGATATTCGGTGACGATCCCAACGGACGGCCATCACGGCGCCCCCGGTGTTGCCATTCACGAAGGCTCGCGCCGCATCGTGATGAGCCGCCTCGGAAACCGCCTGCGCGCCGCCGGTACGGCGGAGTTAACCGGCTATGACGCCAGCGTGTCAGCTTCCCGCACCCAGGCGATACTCGACGTGACGATGGCGCTGTTCCCCGAATGCGGCGACGCGGCCAAGGCCGAGCGCTGGGCCGGCTTCCGCCCGATGACGCCGGATTGTCTGCCGATATTGGGCCGCACCCGCTACACCAATCTCTATATGGACACCGGTCACGGCAGCACCGGCTGGACCTATGCCTGCGGCTCGGGCCAGGTTGTCGCCGATATGATCTCCGGCAAGCAGCCTGAGATCAATCTCAGCGGTCTGACGGCAGACCGATTCTGAAGCGATGCCGTGGCTCGATTGTTTGTGGATCTATTTAGCGGCGGCCGGCGCTTTGGTATGGCTCGGCATTCTGATCCAGCCGTGGCAGCCCTGGCGCACGCGCGAGCGTTTTGCCGTGCCGCAAATGGCCGCGGCGCCGGCGGATAATGACCTTAGCACCGTCACAGTGCTGATCCCGGCACGCAACGAGGCGCGCTTCATTGGCAATACCCTTGCGGCACTCGGGCACCAGGGCAGAGGCTTGACGATCATCCTGATCGACGATGGCTCGGAAGACGGCACCGCCGAGACGGCGCGCCTTGCCGCGCCCGATGGGTGCCGTCTCGAAATCATTGCCGGCTCGGCGCTGCCGTCAGGCTGGGCTGGCAAGATGTGGGCCCTCGAACAGGGGCGCGAGCGGCTGACCACGCCGCTGGTGTTGCTGCTCGATGCCGATATCGAGCTGGCACCAGGCGCTCTGCCGGCGCTGCTGGTCGCGCGTGAAGAAAAGGGTGTCGCGTTTCTCTCGCTGATGGTGGCGCTCGACATGCGTGGCTTCTGGCAAACGCTGCTGATGCCCGCCTTCGTCTATTTCTTCAAGCTGCTCTACCCGTTTCGCCTGTCCAATGGGCGGGGCCGTCTGATCGCCGCTGCGGCCGGTGGCTGCATCTTGACCGAGCGCGATGTGCTGGCTGGGATCGGCGGGTTCAAAACCATCAAAGATGCCATTATCGATGATTGCAGCTTGGCCCGTGCGGTGACGCGGCACGGTGCCCGCACCTGGATCGGCCTGACCCATTCGGCGCGGAGCCTCCGCCCCTATGACGGGCTCGGCGAAATTTGGCGCATGGTGGCGCGCAGCGCCTATACGCAATTGCGCCATTCTTTCGTGCTGCTATTGCTGTGTACGCTGGTGTTCGCGCTGGCTTGCGGCCTGCCGCCATTCATCCTCGTCGCCGTTCCGGTGCTCGGCGCCAAGCTGATTGCCGCGACGGCGCTGTTGTTCATGGTGGCCGGCTATCTGCCGACCCTCATTTATTACCGGATGCCGCGCCTTCTTGCGCTGACGATGCCGCTGGTCGGCTTGATCTATCTCGCCATGACGTGGAGTTCCGCGTTCGACCACTGGCGTGGCTGTCGCAGTTTATGGAAAGGCCGGGTATATTCGCGTGACCTTAAGTCCAGTAAGTGAGAACGCGATTGTGAGCAAGATTTCTGGGCGCGGGCAATTCGTCCGCCTGAGCGAGACCGAACGACCGGAAATCACCATCCATGTTGACGGCGCGCCGGTGACGGCATTGGCCGGCGATACCCTGTTGACGGCACTATTGCTGGCTGGCGGGCAGGTGCGCGATTTCGAGTTCGGCGCTGGCGGGCGAGCTGGGTTCTGTCTCATGGGCGCGTGTCAGGATTGTTGGGTGCAATTGGAGGCCGGTGGTTCGGTGCGCGCCTGCACGAATTATGTGCGCCAGGGCTTGCGCCTGAAAACCGGTAGCGCTGAATGAGCAGCACCGAAAACATCCTCATCATTGGCGCCGGCCCGGCAGGGACCCGGGCCGCCGAGATCTTGGTCAGGCAGGGCCTCCGGCCCATCGTCGTCGATGACGCTCCGGCCAGCGGCGGGCAAGTCTACCGCCGCCAGCCGCCCGGATTCCGCCGCAGCGCCAAGCTCAGATACGGCTTCGAAGCAGCCAAGGCCGAAGCCCTCCACGCCACTTTCGACGCGCTGCGCGAACGTGTTGATTATCGCCCTGAGACTAGCGTGTGGTCGATCGAGAATAATGTGGCATTCACGATCGGCCCCAACGGGGTGACGCGCATTCCGTTCGCCGCGCTGCTGCTATGCACCGGCGGAGTAGACCGCATCCTCCCGATTCCGGGCTGGACGCTGCCTGGCGCCTTCACCCTGGGCGGCGCGCAAATCGCCCTCAAGGCACAGGGCTGCGCCATCGGCACGCGGGTGGCGTTCATGGGCAGCGGCCCGCTGCTTTATCTCGTCGCCTATCAATATGCCCATGCCGGCGCGAAGGTGGCCGCCGTGCTCGATACGGCGCGGCTCCGTGATGCACTGCCGGTCATCCCTGGCCTGCTGGCCGGTGGTACGACATTGGCCAAGGGCCTGTGGTATCAAAACTGGCTGCGTTTCAAGGGCATTCCGCTCAAACGCGGTATTCGGCCAGTCGCGGTCGATGGCGAGGACCGCGTTAGCGGTCTGCGTTTCCATGACGCCAAGGGGCGTGAGCGGCGCATCGACTGCGACGCCATGGCTTTTGGCTGGGGCGTTAAACCGGAATGCCAGTTAGCCGAACTCGCGGGCTGCGACATGCGCTTCGATGCCGCGGCGCGGCAATGGCTGCCGGAATGTGACGCCGAAGGGCGCTCGAGCGCCGAAGCCGTATATCTGGCCGGCGACGGTGCCGGGGTGATGGGCGCGGACGCGGCAGAATATCGCGGTGAGCTAGCGGCGCTGGCGCTGCTCGCCGATCGTGGCTTGGCGGCACATGCCGGGCGGCGTGAATATCTCAAGACCCGGCTCAGGCGTTTGATGCGCTTTCGCATCGCCCTCGAGCGCGCGCTGCCCTATCCGGCGGGATTGGCGGCGGCGCTGGCGGACGACACCATTGTTTGCCGCTGCGAGGGAGTAACAGCGGGCGATATCCGCCAAAGCCAATCCCTCAAACCGGATGAAATCAACCGTGCCAAAGCCTATACCCGGCTTGGCATGGGGCGCTGTCAGGGCCGCATGTGCGGCATCGCGGCGGCGGAAATACTGGCGCATCGGAAAGGCGTGGGCTTGGCTGAAGTAGGCCGCCTGCGCGGTCAGGCGCCGATCAAGCCACTGCATATAGGCATCGGCGGCGCAGCAGCTGAGGACGATCCCGAACGGGCGGCGTCGATATGAGCCGCATCGAGACGGAAATCGCCGTTATCGGCGGTGGTATCGCCGGCTGCTCCACCGCCCTCCATATAGCGCTGCGCGGCGTGCCGGTGGTGTTGCTGGAAAAGCGCCAAGCCGGCGCCGCGGCAAGCGGTGTGAACTTTGGCGGTGTCAGGCGCAATGGCCGCGCTTTGGCTGAGCTTGAGCTGGCGGCGCGCGCCATTGAGATCTGGCACCGCCTGCCGGAGCTCGTCGGCAACGATTGCGAATATAGTGCCACTGGCCATCTCAAGGTGGCGCGCAACGACGACGACATGGCCGCCATGGCGGCTCATGCCGAAGGCCAGGCGGAATACGGCTGTGCCGTCGAGATGATTAGCCGCAACGCGCTGATCGCGCGCTACCCATGGTTCGGTGAAGCGGCGGTCGGCGCTGCCTGGTGCCCCAGCGACGGCCAAGCCAATCCGCGCCTGCTCGGCCCCTCTTTTGCCCGTGCTGCCCGCGCTGCCGGCGCGGACATTCGCGAATATGAGCCGGTGGCAGCACTAGAAAAAGACGGCGATGGATTTCTCATCCGCAGCGAAACTGGCCTCGAAGTGCGCGCCCGCCAAGTGATCAATGCGGCCGGCGCCTGGGGTGCCCGGGTCGCTGGTTGGCTCGGCGAAGCCGTGGAATTATGGCCGATGATGCCACAGATGGTGGTGACTGAGCCGGTACCTTATTTTATCGAGCCGGCGCTCGGTGTCGTTGGCGGCGATGTCTATGTGCGGCAAATTCCACGCGGCAACATTATCTTCGGCGGGCGCAGCGGCACCGCCGATCTTGACGAGGGCTTCGGCCACGCCATGGCGGAAGAAGCGCTCGGCACCTTGCAGCGCACCGCCAAAGTGATTCCGCGCATGGCGGATATCAATATCATTCGCTTGTGGAGCGGCGTCGAAGGCTGCACGCCAGACCAGTTGCCGGTGCTTGGCCCGAGCGCGACGACACCCGGCGTGATCCATGCCTTCGGCTTTAGCGGCCACGGATTTTGCCTCGGCCCCGGCGTCGGCGCGGTAGTGGCCGAATTAGCGCTTGATGGCGACACAAAAACCGCCATCGACGCGTTTGATATATCGCGTTTCCACCCGTGAATTTGGCCGGCCAAAGGGCGCGAGCGGCGCAGGCAACAACATGCTGCCGATACCGTAGTCCCGATAAGGCTTCACGACGGGATATCTAAGACCACATTGCCCATCTGGCTCGCGCCGTCGAGATAGCGCATCGCTTCGACGCCGTCCGCAAGAGGAAAAGCGCGGTCGATGACCGGATGGATTTGATGCTTTTCGGTAAACGCCAGCATGTCCTGGAATTCTTCGCGGCTGCCCATGGTGGTGCCAATGATGCTTTGCCAGTGCAGGAAAAGGCTGGCGAGGTCGATCTCGACCAAGGCGCCGCCGGTGGCGCCAAACACCACCATGCGGCCGCCATTGGCAAGCGCCGCCATCGAATTCTTCCAAGTCGCTTCGCCAACGGTCTCGATAACGATATCGGCGCCGCGTCCGTCGGTAAAATCACGCACCGCCTGGCCCCAATCGCCGTCGCTCGGAACGGCCAAATCCGCGCCGAGTTTACGCGCCCGCTCTAACTTGTCGGCGCTGCGCGATGTGACGACGGTCCGCGCGCCTGCCGCTTTGGCGTAGAGCAGTGCCTGGGTCGCAGCACCACCGCCGATGCCGGGAATGGCGACGGTCTGGCCCGCTTTGAGCCGGCCCTCGGTAAAGAGTGCTCGGTAGGTCGTAATGCCGACCAGGCAGAGTGCGGCGGCCTCGCGCCAGTCGAGGTGAGCCGGTTTGGGCTCGACCTGATGACGGCCGATGACGATTTGTTCGGCGAAGGTTCCGTGATCCGGAAAGCCGAGAATCTTGTAGCCGACGCCATATTCACCGAGCGGCACCTCGTCGCGGCTGGCCCAGTCCTGGCTTGAGTTGACGACAACTTCATCGCCGGGGGAGAGGTCCGTCACATCGGCGCCGACGCGCTCGACAATACCGGCGCCGTCCGAACCCAGAATGACCAACGGCCCGCTCGGCCCAGCACGCATGCAGGTCCAAATATCGCGGTGATTCAGCGCCGCCGCTTTGAGCTTGATGCACACCTTGTCGGGGCCGACATCCGGTAATTCCATATCGCAATATCTGGCGCCGTCGAGACCTTCTCCTTGATGAGCGATCGCTTTCACGTTTTATCTCCCGAGATTTTCAATTTGTTACTGGTGGATTATAGTCACCAGCGGACGACAAGAAAGCCGGGAGGAAGCAATGGCACGCGAGCTATACGAGTTACAGGGACGGGACGACAAACGGTTTAGCCCATTTTGTTGGCGCGCGCGCATGGCGCTTTGGCATAAGCGCCTGGAAGCGGATTTCATCCCGGTGCAATTCGGGCAGAAAGAAAAAATTGCCTTCAGCGGTCAGGACCTGGTGCCGGTGCTTCGCGAGGATGACGGGCGGGTCGTCCATGATTCCTGGACGATCGCTTGTTATTTGGAAGACGCCTATGGCGATCAGCCAAGCCTGTTCGGCGGTGCGGCCGGACGTGCCGGTGCGCGCTTTATCGATGGCTGGGTCGCTGGCGCTGTGCATCCGATCATCGCCCGCTTGGTTCTCAGCAACATTCACGACAACGCGATCGTCGAGGCGGATCAGGCCTATTTCCGCACCTCGCGCGAGAAGCGCATCGGTATGAGTTTGGAGGAATTTACCGATACCAGCGAAGGCCGGATTGCCGCCTTTCGTGCGGTGTTACAGCCGGCCCGGCTGGCGCTCGAAGAAATGCCCTATCTGGCCGGTCCGGAGCCGCTCTATGCCGATTACATCCTCTTCGGATCGTTCAAATGGCTGATTTCATGCTGCTCACTGGTTTTACTTGCCGAAGACGACCCCATATATAATTGGTACGAGCGCATGCTCGGCTTGTTCGATGGGTTTGCCGCGTCGGACGGCGCGGTCGAAGGACAGGCGGCTTAGCTCGTTTGGATTTGTTTACGAGGGGGTAAACAGAGAAAAAATGGCAGGAGACGCGAGCGCCGGCACAGGTGCAAGCAATGGAAGAGTCGATGGCGAGTTCGACCTTCGCTTTTGGGGTGTACGCGGTGGAATCCCAACCACCAATGCGCAAACCATGCGGTTTGGCGGCAATACACCCTGTATCGAGGTGCATTGCGGCAATCATTTGATCATCCTTGACGCCGGCACCGGCATTCGGCCGTTTGGCCTTGCGCTCGATCAATCGCGGCCGATCCACGCCGATATATTCTTCTCCGTCAGCCGCTTCGATCATGCTTGTGGTCTGCCGTTTTTCGGCGCCGGCTATAACCCAGCCAATGATTTCAAGGTCTGGGCCGGGCATCTCGGCCCAGGCGGCAGTATCGAGCAAAATCTTAACGACCTCATGACGTCGCCGCTGTTCCCTATTCCGCTCAGTTTTATTGGCGGCCTCAAGGCATGGGGCGATTTTGTCGCTGGTGACGCGTTCGAGCCGCGGGACGGCATCCGCGTCCGGACGGCGGCGCTCAACAATCCCAGTGGCGCTACCGGTTACCGCGTCGAATATGGCGGCAAGGCGCTGGGCTATGTCAGCAACACGGGCCATCTGACGGACCAGCCGGACGAAACCGTCCTGGCGCTGATCGAAGCCTGCGACCTCGTAATTTACGATTCCTATTATTACGATGAAGAAATCGCCAATGGCGGGCTACGCGGCCATTCTACTTGGCAAGAGGGCTTGCGCCTGTGCAAGGCGGCGGGCGCTAAGCGCATGGTCGCCTTCCAGCACCATCCGGATCATTTCGACGATGAATTGCAAAAGGTGCAGGCGGAATTGGATGAACGCCTTCCGGGCTCGTTTGTTGCCTTCGAAGGACAGGTCGCCCGGCTTTAAGTTTCCTTCGTTAGGCGTGCCTCAAGCGCCGCGATCCAGCGTTTGACCCGTCGTTGGTTGACGCCGAAATCCTCCATGCCGTAGCGCGCCTTACTCGACAGCATGAGCGCCGCGCCGCCGTTCTTCAAAGCCGTGATCTCGGCCACCACATCATCGGGAAAATGCCAATAGGCGGTCCGCTGGACGAAGCTCATATGATTTTCGTTGGGCGATTCCGATTGGAGTTTGGTGCGCGGCTCGGTCAGCGCATATTCGCGTAGGGTGGCGTAAAGTCGCGCCGCATCGCAGGTAAACGCCGGAATGACGATGTCGGGCGCTTCGACGGCCGAACCGATAGTGGCGGCGATGAAGTGATTGCGCATCCGCGCTCTGGCCATTTATTGATCTCCTTTTCCACCACAGCATAACGGTTTGCTGGCGCGATATCCAAATGCGATGCAAGGTTCTTGTGCACCGCCCCGGCGCCACCCATGATCGCTGCGGAATTCTACGGAGAGCCGGATGTTTCGAAAGTTCGAACGGGAAACTGTCGATGCTGCGGGTGTCGAGATTAATCTCGTGCGCGGCGGTTCCGGACCACCGGTATTGCTGCTGCACGGCTATCCACAAAGTCACGTCATGTGGCATGAAGTTGCGCCCATATTGGCGCAGCATTTCACCGTCATCGCGCCGGATTTGCGCGGCTATGGCGACAGCGCTAAGCCGGAAGCCGGCGCCGATCATGCTGGCTACAGCAAGCGCGCAAGTGCCGCGGATCAAGTCGCGGTGATGGCGGCGCTCGGGTTCGAAAAGTTCGCGCTGGTCGGTCATGATCGCGGCGCGCGCGTTGCCCATCGCCTCGCTCTGGATTATCCCGAGAGAGTGCAGCGCTTGGCGCTGATAGACATCGTGCCGACCTACACCGCCTTCATCGAGACCAATATGGAAAAGGCGATGGGCTATTACCATTGGTTTTTCCTGGCCCAGCCGTTCGATCTGCCGGAACGCCTGATCGGCGGCGATCCGCTGTTTTATCTGCACTGGTGTTTGAAAAGCTGGGGCGGCGGCAGGCTGGATTATTTTTCCTCCGAGGCGCTGGCAGAGTATGAACGTTGCTTCGCTGACCCGGCGGTCATCCATGGCAGTTGTGAGGATTACCGCGCCGGCGCGACGATCGACTTAGAACATGATGCCGCCGATCTCACGCAGAAGATCGCCTGCCCAACCATGGTGCTATGGGGCAACCGTCTCAACAAATGGTATGACGTGGCTGAGGTCTGGCGCACTCGGGCCGAAAGCGTTACCGGGGGATTGCTTGATGGCGGTCATTTCTTACCTGAGGAAATGCCCGAAGAAGTGACTCGTGCGCTATTTTATTTTCTGCGCGTGTAAATCACAACGCAGCCAAAAAATAGGCTAAAGCGACCGCGCCCAGCGCTGGCACGCAGCACACCGCCGCCAATACGATGGGCGTCGCTGCGCGGGCGGCGCGGGAATCGCCGAGTTGCATATGCCGGGCCGCAATATCGGCGAAAAAGACCAGCAACAGGATCGCCAATGCCGGCAGGCTAACGGTTGCATAGTGCAGCGCCGCGATCCAGGCGAGCAGGAACAGCGTCCCGCCGGCGCCCATCAAAAGCGCTGCGCCGTACGGGAAGACATTGGTCGGCCAGTTCCATAGTGAGAACCCGAACAGTGCCGTCGCCAGGGCGACCGCCAGATGGGCGATCTCTATCGCGCCTCCGAGCATCGTCACCGCCGCCAGGCCGAGCGCCGCGACCATCAGCATTGCCGTGGGGTTGAGCCCGGCCTCGCGTTCCGCTTCTAAGCGCCATAATGCGGCAATGCTCGCCAGCCACATTGCGCCGAGACCTATCAAAGCCATGGTGCTGGCAGTCTCGACGCCTGGAAGCTCAAGCCAATAGAGCAGCGCCGCACCGCCGACGGGGAACAGCAGCCATCGGATGAAGGGTGGAAAACGCAGAAAGTCGAGGCAAAACCCCAGCGCTACGCCGCCCGCGATGCCATAGACCAGCTTGTCCAACCCGCTCATTGGCGGGTGCGGCGGAACGCCGATGATGAGGAAATAGACGGCGGCGACACTCAACGCGACAGCGGCGCCGGCTACATTTGGCCCGCGCGTTCGTCCATTCGCCAAGCGCACGGCGCCGGTCAGAACAAATCCCAGCACGGCGGGAATGAGCGCGCTTTGAACCGCTGCCTGATCGAAAAAACCGATTTCTATGATGGCCTCCCGGGATCGCTCTGCCGACGCTGGAAATTAGACTGCCGGGCCACATGTTTTACTGTATGTCATTAAGTTGCGCATTCGATAAAGGAAGCGGGATGGAATTCAGCGTAAAACCGGAACCAGAAAATCCGCGTCTCACGCGTGAGATGCGTGGCCTCGATCAGAATGGCGAAGAATTGCAAATTCGCGTCGTCGAGGAACGGCCGATGACGATATTCCTCAATGGCCAGGAAATCGTCACGGTAATGACGATCCGCGACCACCCGGAATATCTCGCGCTTGGCTATCTCCTCAATCAGCGCATGTTGCTGCCTGACGACATCGTGACGGCGGTCGATTATGACGAGGATATCGAGACCATCGTTGTGCGCACCAAGCGCAAGACCGATTACGAGAAAAAATTACGTAAGAAAACGCTCACCTCCGGCTGCGCCCAAGGCACTGTCTTCGGCGACATGATGGAGCATATCGACAGCGTTCAATTTCCACCGGATGCGGTGCTAAAAACCTCCTGGCTGTACACGCTCAGCCGCAAGATCAACACCCAGCCCAGTCTCTATCTGACAGCCGGAGCGATCCATGGCTGCGTGCTGTGCGAGGCCGACCGCCCATTGATCTACATGGAAGATGTTGGGCGCCACAACGCCATCGACAAAATTGCCGGCTATATGTTCCGTCACGGCGTCGCGGCGGAAGGCAAAATGTTCTACACCACCGGGCGGCTCACCAGCGAGATGGTGCTGAAGACGGTGCAGATGGGTATTCCAGTACTCATATCGCGCTCGGGCTTCACCGCCTGGGGCGTGGAACTAGCCCGCCAGACCGGCCTGACCTTGGTCGGGCGCGCCAAGGGCAAGCGCTTTATCGTGCTCGCCGGAGAAGAGCGTATTCAGTTCGATGCCGATGCGAGCGAAGTGGCCGCAGCGGCCCGCCGGCAGCGGCGCGGCGGGACCAGCGCCGCCTGAGCTCTTGTCCCATGAAACTTGAATTACACTGGCAAGGGCCGTACGGCGCCGGATTGTTTCCGCACAGTGCTGAAGGCATGGAGAACTTGCTGCGCGCCGGGGTTTATCTCCGCATCAAGAGCTATTCGGGTGGGCGGACGGTGGCTTATGTCGGACAATCAAAACAGGTGCTGGCGCGCATCGATCAGCATATCGGCGGTGTGCTCAGTCTGACCCATGGCCTGCGCGATGAGTCCGGCCAGGTGGTTTTCGCGCCGGCGTTCGACGCCCGGCTCCGCGCTCTCAACGATATCGACAAGGTCGCCCAATTGGCGCTGGCCGAGGCGCGCCGCATGCGCTTTTATTGCGCGTTCTGCGATGATGGTTTCGACAGCGATTTTCTTGGGCTGGTGGAATATCTGCTGATGCAACGCCTCGCTGTCGCCGGCGGTGCCAGTGATGCGGAAAATATAAACCGCCCGCCGGTCGCGGAGTTCGATGCCGAGGTCGTGGTTAAAAGTGAATTCGGCGCTCTGGCGGCCGCCTGTAAAAAGTTGGTAGGCGGCTTAGTCGGCGTGGCGCCGCTGATGGTGGAGGACGCAGTTGGTTGAGATGCAATCAATCGCCGGGGTGCTACTGGCGGGGGGCTTGGCCCGGCGCATGGGCGGCGGCGACAAAAGCCTGCGCTTGCTCGCTGGGACGCCGATCCTTGGCCATGTGTTGGCGCGCGTGCGCCCGCAGGTCGGGCCGCTCCTATTGAACGTCAACGGCGATCCGCGGCGCTTCAATGAATTTGCGCTGCCCATGGCGGCGGACGTGATCGAAGGCCATGCCGGGCCGCTCGCGGGAATCTTGACCGGCATGGATTGGGCGGCGGAGCACGCGCCGGATTGCGCCTGGCTGGCGAGCTTCGCCACGGACGCGCCGTTTCTGCCCGGTGATCTGGTGGCCCGCCTTGATGGCGCGATTGCGGCGGAGGGCGCGGAGATGGCGTGCGCCGCCTCGAACGGCCGCAGCCATCCGGTGTTTGCCCTCTGGCCGATCGCACTGCGCGCTGCGCTGCGCCATGCGTTGGTGGAAGAGGATATCCGCAAGATCGACGCCTGGACCGCGCGCTATAAAGTCGCGACGGTCGAATTTGCGGCGACGCCGCATGATCCCTTTTTCAACGCCAACCGCCCGGAAGATTTTGCCGAGGCGGAGAGATTGTTGGCCGAGATCGGCTAATCCGGGACCAAGGTCACGTACCGGCCGAGCGGCTTCAAGGCGCGGACCGAGCCACCTTCAGCGACCCGTTGCGCCGTGCCATCGAGATCGGTTGGGATAAGTCCGGACAGCGCGTTGATGCCAAGCGCCAAGAGCGCCGGACAAAGTGGTGCGCTCGGCCCCACCAGCACCGTAAAGGCGGAAGCCGGCGCGAGCGCAAGTAGGCCTGCAAGGCTGCCGTTGGAAAGCGCCGATGCCGTGATAGCGAGATATTTTGCCGCCGGAATGAGATCGGCGGCGGCTTCGGGCGGATAATCGCCGGGGCGGGGTTCGCGCTCGATCACGGCGGCGCCGGGGAGTTTTTCATCGAGCTCGGGAAAGCGCCCGATCACCACGGTGTGTTGGCCGCACGGCTTTATCATGTCGAGACCATTCACGGCTACGCCTTCGAGGTCATAGCGATTGTGATGCGCGTTGGCCGCGGCATAGCCCAGCACGCGTTCGAAGATATTGTCCGATTCCATCAGCGCGGCGAGATCAGCCAGGGTGCGGCCCTGATAACTGCCAGACTCGGGCAGGCTGCGGCAGCCCTCAGTGCCGCGCACCGGTGTATGCACCAGTCCGGCGCCGACCGGCCCCTCGACATAGGTCCAGTTGAGGCCGATGACGACGCGTTTGGCGATGCCGGAGATGCCGTGACGGAGAACGGCGCGAAGCCGGTCTTCCACCCCGGTCATGGCAGCCTTATTCCGCCGCCGCCGGTGGTGCCGCTTTTTCTACTTTAGCGGCGCAGAATTTGAATTCGGGAATCTTGCCAATCGGATCGAGCGCCGGGTTGGTCAGCATGTTGGCGGCCGCCTCGGCATAGCAGAACGGCACGAACACAACGCCCTTGGGAATGCCGGTATCAGCGCGCGCCTTTAAGGAAATGCGCCCGCGTCGCGTTGCCACCTCGATCTGGTCGCCGGGGCGAATGCCGAGCCGCTCCATCTCCAGCGGTGCCAGGCTAGCGACCGCTTCGGGCTCGAGATTGTCGAGCGTTTCCGAGCGCCGCGTCATGGCGCCGGTGTGCCAGTGCTCCAACTGCCGCCCGGTGGAGAGCACCATCGGGTATTCCGCATCCGGCATCTCGTCAGGCTCGATGATGCTGGCCGGCACGAATTTTCCGCGCTTCGACGGCGTCGGAAAGCCGTTACCAAAAATGACATCGTTGCCGGGCAAATCTTCGCCGTCGCACGGATAGGTTACGACGCTCTCGCGCTCAAGACGCGGCCAAGAGATGTTGTTGAGCGAGGCCATGCATTGTTTCATCTCGGCGAACACGTCCGACGGATGGGCGTAATTCCAATCGAGGCCGATACGCTTTGCTAGTTCGGCGATGATCCACCAATCTGGCATCACGCCGTCCGGCGCATCGACCGCTTTCCGGCCCATCTGAATTTGCCGGTTGGTGTTGGTGACGGTGCCGTCTTTTTCGGGCCATGCCGTGGCCGGCAGGATCACATCGGCGAAAAACGCGGTTTCGGTAAGGAAGATTTCCTGCACAACGAGATGGTCGAGCCTGGCGAAGGCTTCGCGCACGTGGTGGGTATTGGGGTCCGACATCGCCGGATTTTCGCCCATGATGTACATGCCACGGATATCTCCCGCATGTGCCGCATCCATTATTTCAACCACGGTCAGGCCGCGTTCGGGATCGAGCGAGGCGCCCCATAGCGCTTCGAAGCGGTTCTGAATGGCGGTATCGGTCACCGGTTGATAGTCCGGATAGAACATCGGGACGAGGCCGGCGTCGGAGGCGCCCTGTACATTGTTCTGGCCGCGCAAAGGATGCAGGCCGGTGCCGGGGCGGCCGACTTGGCCGCTCATCAGGGCGAGCGAGATTAGGCAGCGCGCGTTGTCGGTGCCATGGATATGTTGCGAGATGCCCATGCCCCAAAAAATGATGGCAGCCTTGGCGCCGGCATAAAGCCGCGCCACCTCGCGCAGCACATCGGGTTCAATGCCGCAGATCGGCGCCATCTTCTCGGGCGAAAACTGCTTCAGATGATCGCGCAGTTGTTCGAAGCCTTCGGTGTGGGCCAGGACATATTGCTGGTCATAAAGTTCCTCGGCGACGATGACATGCATCAGCGCGTTCAACAGCGCGACGTCGCGCCCCGGTTTGAACTGCAGGAAATGGCTGGCGTGGCGCGCCAGCGTGGAGCCACGCGGGTCGATGACCACAAGCTTGGCGCCTCGCTGGGCGGCGTTCTTCAAAAATGTAGCCGCCACCGGATGATTGGAGGTCGGATGCGCGCCGATGACGATGATGACGTCGGAATGGCGCGCCTCGTTAAAGCTCGCAGTCACCGCGCCGGAGCCGATGGTTTCCAATAGCGCCGCCACCGACGAAGCATGACAAAGACGCGTGCAGTGATCGACATTGTTGCTGCCGAAGCCGGAGCGCACCAACTTCTGGAACAGATAGGCCTCCTCGTTGGAGCCCTTGGCCGAGCCAAAGCCGGCTAGCGCCTTGCCGCCTGACGCATCGCGAATGCGGGTCAGACCCTGGGCGGCGATTTCGAGCGCTTCTTCCCACGTTGCGTCACGAAAATGGGTGTACGGGTTGGCCGGGTCGATATCGATATTGGCAGATTTAGCAGGTGCGTCGCTGCGCCGGATCAACGGCTTGGTCAGGCGGTGGTCATGGTTGACGTAATCAAATCCAAAGCGACCCTTGACGCAGAGACGCTCCGAATTCGACGGGCCGTCGCGGCCTTCGACCGAGAGGATCTTGTTGTCTTTGACGTTAAAGGTGAGCTGGCAGCCGACGCCGCAATACGGGCAGACGCTCTCGACCTTCTTGTCGGGAATGACTTTGCCGACACCGCGCGCCGGCATCAGGGCGCCGGTTGGGCAGGCCTGCACGCATTCACCGCAAGCGACGCAGCTCGACGATCCCATGGCATCGTCGAAATCGAACACAATCTTGTTGCCGGCGCCGCGCCCGGCCATGCCGATGACATCATTGACCTGTACTTCGCGGCAGGCGCGCACACAGCGCGTACAATGGATGCAGGCATCTAGATTAACCGACATGGCGGTGTGGCTGACATCGGCGGCGGGTGTGCGGCGGGCCGGAAAGCGGCTCGCGGTCTGGCCCATCTGCTCGGCCCAATGCCACAGTTCGGAATTCGGATCGTGGCTGCTTTCGCGCGGCGGCTGATCGGCGACCAGCAGTTCCATCACCATCTTGCGCGCCGTTGCCGCGCGCTCGTTGCTGCTGTGCACCACCATGCCCTCGGTCGGCTTGCGGATGCAGGAGGCGGCCAGCACCCGTTCGCCCTCGACCTCGACCATGCATACGCGGCAATTGCCGTCTGCGCGATAATCCGGCGCCTTGGAATAACAAAGATGGGGGATGTCGATGCCGGCGCGCTCCGCGCATTGCCAAATCGTCTCACCCTCCGCCGCTTCCAGGGTTTGGCCGTCCAGAGTAAAGCTGGTCTTGGCGCTCATCTTGTTTCCTCGGTCAAATCCTCGGGAAAATGCTTCAACACCGTGAGCAGCGGATTGGGTGCCGCCTGGCCGAGGCCGCAGATCGAGGCGTCCATCATGGTTTTACTGAGTTCGCGCAACAGCGGTTGATCCCATACCGGCGCCGACATGAGCTTGACTGCCTTTTCGGTTCCAGCGCGGCACGGCGTGCATTGGCCGCAGCTTTCATACTCGAAAAAGCGCATCAGATTGAGCGCCGCAGCACGCATATTGTCTTGGTCGGACAACACGATGACGGCAGCCGAGCCGATCAAGCAGCCTTCGCTCTCCAGCGTCCCGAAATCGAGCGGTATATCGCCCTTCGACGCGGGTAGGATACCCCCCGAAGCGCCGCCCGGCAGATAGCCTTTGAATTCATGCCCTTCGGCCATGCCGCCGCAATATTCTTGAATCAGCTCGTTAACGGTAATACCGGCCGGCGCGAGCTTGACGCCGGGATCGCGCACCCGGCCCGAAACCGAAAAGCTGCGCAGCCCCTTGCCGCCATTGCGGCCTTCATCGGCGAACCATGCGGGTCCGCGCTCGATGATGTCGCGCACCCAATAAAGTGTCTCGACATTGTTGATCAGCGTCGGGCGGCCGAACAGGCCGACCTGGGAGGGGAAGGGCGGTTTGTGGCGCGGCTCGCCGCGCTTGCCCTCGATGCTCTCCAGCATCGCCGATTCCTCGCCACATATATAGGCGCCGGCGCCGCGCCGGAGCGTGATCTTGGTGCCGGCATCGAGGCCGGCGGCGGAGAGTTTGGCGATTTCTTCGGCCAGCACCTGATGTAGGCCGGGATATTCATCGCGCAGATAAATAAAGCATTCTTCTGCCGCGACGGCGCGGGCGGCGATCAGCATGCCTTCGAGAAAACGGTGCGGATCGCGCTCCATGTAATAGCGGTCCTTAAAGGTGCCAGGCTCGCCCTCATCGGCATTGACGGCGAGCAGGCGCGGCTCCGGTTCGGCCAGCACGAAGCGCCATTTCCGCCCTGTCGGGAAGCCGGCGCCGCCTAATCCGCGCAGTTCGCTTGCTTCCAAAGCGGAGATGATATCTTCGATATCTGTATCTCCATTTATGCAAGCTTTTAGAATACGATATCCGCCATTTTTAATATATTCATCGAAGCTGACATAAGATGGAATTTCGGGATGAGTTTGACCTTTGTTGACGGCGTCCATGACATTATCGGCGGTGGCATTGACCACGTGATGATGGCCGACCTCGGCCACCGGCGCGCTCTCGCAGCGCCCCATGCAGGGCGCGCGGACGAGGCGTACTTGGCTGCTGTCGAGGCGTCCCTTCAGCCCTTCATAGAGCGCGTCCGAACCGAGCATTTCGCAACTCAGGCTGTCGCACACGCGGATGGTGAGAGGCGCTGGCGGCGCGTCGCCATCGGCGGTCACATCGAAATGAGCGTAGAATGTAGCGACTTCATAAACCTCGGCCAGAGACAGCTTCATCTCCTGGGCCAGCGCCACAAGATGGCGCGCAGACAAATGGCCGGCGTTGTCTTGAATTATGTGGAGATGTTCGATCAGCAGATCGCGGCGGCGCGGTCGATCGCCGAGCAAAGTCTGTATTTCGCGGAGCGCCTCGGGTTCGACTTGGCGGCCCTTGCCCTCGTAGCGCGCGCCGCGCACCCCCTTACCGGGATGGCCGAATTTACGAATGCCACTCTTTATTACAGCCATCGATCCCTGCCTGCGTCTAGCCCTGCGGCGATACCGTGGCAAAATCGCCTCGATTTGTAAAATCTATTGTCTATATCGTTCAATAGTTTTTGTTTATCGGTCACGCGCGAAAATGTCGCCGCCTCCCATTGTTTTAACCAGGGCCAGCATCGCCTTGGCGGTCGGCGGTTGGGGCTCACGGTCGGCGATCACCAGACCAACGGAATGGGAAACTTCCGGCGCCACCAGGTCGAGCGCCTGGGCGCTAGTCGGCAGGTCGAGCATATCCAGAACATGGCGCGGCACGATGCCGGCCCATTTCCCAGTTTTAACGTGCAGCCCAATATCGGCCAGATCGTTGGTTTCGATCTGGGGTGTCGGCTGGCAGCCGGCGGCGGCGAATGCGGCGTCGATGATGCGCCGGTTCTGCATGTCGGGTGACAGCAGGCAGAGCGGTAGCGCGGCCGCCTCGCGCCATGAGATCGTCGTCGCTCCGGGCCCAGGATGATCCAAAATGGCGTGCACGAGACAATAATATTCGCGGTAGAGCGGCGCCGATTTCATCCGCGGCATGGGGTCGTTGTCGAGATAGGTGATTCCGAGATCGATCTCGAAATTGTCGAGGCGCTGCTGGATTTCAAGTGAACTCATGGCCCGCGCGGCGATTGAAACATCGGGATAGGATTCGCAAAACGGCAAGGTCAAGCGCGAGACTGCCGGCAGCGCGGTGGGAACGACGCCGATCCGGAGACGGCCATGCAGGCTGCCGCGCATTTCGCTCAACTCCTGCACCATCGCGTCCTGATCGGCGACAATGCGCTCGGCCCATTCGAGAACTCGTTGGCCTTCGGCGGTGAAGCCCAAAAATTGCTGCCCGCGCATAACGACGGGAACGCCCAGTTCATCCTCTAGCCGGCGGATCGCGGTCGAGAGTGTCGGCTGGGCGACATTGCAGCGCTTGGCAGCGCGGCCGAAATGGCGCTCCTGGGCGAGGGCGATGAGATAGCTGAATTGTTTGAAATTCACTTGGTGTTACGCGTCCGCAGACGGCGACTCGACCCGCACCAGGGTAACGGCATGGGCGTTGATCGATTGTTTGCCGGCGTTTTCAAACGTCGCGGTGAGGCGCGCGCCATGCGCCGATTGAACCCGCCCCAGCCCCCATTCAGGGCGCTCCGGATGCCGGACAAAATCACCGGGGGCGAAATGGCTGGAGTCTTCGAGACTGGGCATGTCGGCAGGATAGCCTGCAATCCGGGGCCGGTCGATGCAAGCGCGGCTGGCGGCCTGGTGCTATCCTCCGGTCTAGTATGGCCTATCCCTTTTGAGGGGTCGATTTTACTGCCGGCACTTTCTAGTATCGCTTCAGCGGACAGGAAGCCGCCGAAGCCGGAGCGCAAATTTAGACGGGAAGGCCATGACAAATTCTTCTTCTTCATTCGATCTTGAACTGGCGGGGCTGTTGAGCGCGCGTCTGTGTCACGATCTTGCGGGGCCGGTGGGCGCGGCCAACAATGGTGCCGAGCTGCTCAGTGAAGGCGGCGCTGAAGGCATGGAGGATGCGCGCGAGTTGATCTCGAGCTGCGCCGGCCAGGCAGTCCGCCGTTTACGCTTCTACCGCCTCGCCTATGGCAGCCATCACGGCTGGATGGATTGGTCCGGCGCGATGCAGACCGGCGCGGCGATGCTGGCCGATTCGAAAATCAATTTCGCCTGGCAGGGCGCCTATGAAGGCGCCGAGGATCAAGATATCGCCGGTGCCGGAAAATTGGCGCTGAATCTGATGCTGCTTGCCGCCAACGCGCTGCCGCGCGGTGGGCAGTTGAATTTTGTCGCCGCCGGAGAGGCGTGCGGCCCGCGCATTACCATTCGCGGCACCGGAGGCATGGTCATTCTCGACGATTTATCAGCGGATGCGCTGGCCGGCGGCTGCCGCCGCGATCGCGCGGTGCTGCGAGAGCTGAATGCGCGCGTCGTGCAGCCCTACCTCACCGGCATGTTGGCGGCAGATCTCGGGCTTTCGGTACGTGCCGAAGCAACCGGCGAGGGGCAGTTTGAAGTCTCGACAGTTCACGCCTGATCGCGGCTCGCGGTAGCTAAGCACCATATTTCTGCGGACCCATGAGCCGCTTAGACAGCCGGATTTGCCGCATGTGATCCAGCGCGGCGGTATCCGACAGCAGCTGCCGTGAGGTCCAGTCGGTGGATCACATGTCGTTTGGTCGGCAGCAATTGTTCGTGGGACACCGCTCTCAGAACTGAAAATTTTGGCCTGATCATCTGATTGCCGCCATAAAAAAAACGGCGCTCATTAAAAGCGCCGTTTTGCTCATGCGATCAACCGCCTGTCAGGCAACGCTGCGCACCTCTTCATCAGTTTGGCTGGGCTCCTTTAACACATAGCCGCGGCCCCAAACGGTGTGAATATAGTTATCGTCGCCGGTCGCCGAAGATAATTTTTTGCGTAACTTACAGACGAACACATCGATTATCTTCAGTTCCGGCTCATCGATGCCGCCTTACAAATGATTGAGAAACATCTCTTTGGTCAGTGTCGTGCCTTTGCGGAGCGACAGCAGTTCGATGATGCCATATTCCTTGGCGGTCAAATGGATCGGTTGATTATCGATCTCGACCGAGCGCTGTTCGAGATTAACTGTCAGGCGTCCTGTGCGAATGAGAGACTCCGCATGGCCTTTGGAGCGCCGCACGATCGCTTGAATGCGTGCCATCAGCTCGCCGCGATCAAACGGTTTGGTGAGATAGTCGTCGGCGCCAAAGCCGAAGCCTTTGATCTTTTCGTCGGGCGCCGAAAGGCCGGACAATATCAAGATCGGCGTTGTCACCCTGGCGGCACGCAGGCGGCGCAGCACTTCATATCCGTCGATATCGGGCAGCATCAGGTCGAGTATGATGATGTCGTAATCGTACAGCTTGCCGATTTCGAGGCCGTCCTCGCCTAAATCGGTGGTGTCGCACACATAGCCATCGTTAAGCAGGATCGCCTTGATGCTCTGCGCCATTGCTGAATCGTCTTCGACCAAGAGTACCCGCATGTGTGCTGACTTTCGCTTTTGGGTGCCGCGCTTGATTAACTATAAATCTGCGGGCTTGGTTAACAATATGTCTATGAGACACCATTCCCTCTTAAGAATCCATTAACGACGGCATAAACCCACAATGAGGGTTCGCCGGTAGCCTTGATTCTTGAGCCTTTACCGCAAGTTAATGCAATTCCGGATACAGTCGAAATCAGCGGTGTGGTGTTACTTTTCCGAACGCCGCTATCTGGTGTGACCAATGTGGCGGGCGATTGGTGAGCGAGGCGGCAAACAGAATCGTCGGCGAGATAGAACGTCTGCCCGGCATGCAGTCCTATGGCAGAGTGTCTGCCGTGCAGGGCATGTCGGTTTCCTGCGCCGGCCTTCAGGGAAGTCTAACGATTGGCGCCAGATGCACGATTGTCGCGCGCGGTGGACGCCGCATTCCGTGCGAAGTGATCGGATTTCAGAGCGCCGCCGCCGTGCTTATGCCGTTCGGGACCCTCGATGGCGTGGGGTTGGGCTGCAAGGTGATGCTCGGCGAGCTCGACCCGCTAATTTTTCCCGATCGCAGCTGGCTCGGTCGGGTGATAAACGCGTTCGGCGAACCGATCGACGGGCGCGGACCGCTGTCCATAGGCGGCCGGGGCTATTCTATGCGACGCTCGCCGCCACCGGCGCATGAACGCCGACGGGTTGGTGCGAAAATTGACCTCGGCATCCGCGCTCTCAACGCTTTCGTCACATGCTGCAAGGGCCAGCGCATGGGAATCTTCGCCGGCTCCGGCGTCGGCAAGTCGGTTCTCCTTTCTATGCTGGCGCGCTTTACCGCGTCCGACGTTGCGGTCATCGGCATGATCGGCGAGCGCGGCCGGGAGGTTCAGGAGTTCATCGAAGACAATCTCGGTGTAGAGGGACTGGCGCGCAGCGTTGTGGTCGTTGCGACCTCCGACGAATCAGCCTTGATGCGCCGTCAGGCAGCGCATTTAACGCTTACGATCGCCGAATATTTCCGCGATCTCGACGATAGCGTGCTGTGCTTGATGGACAGCATCACTCGCTTTGCCATGGCGCAGCGCGAAATTGGCCTTTCGGCCGGCGAGCCGCCGGCAAGCAAAGGCTACACGCCGACCGTTTTCGCCGAACTACCAAAACTCTTGGAACGCGCGGGCCCGGGCTCCGGCAAGGGAACAATCACTGGCCTGTTTACGGTCCTCGTCGAAGGCGACGATCACAACGAGCCGATCTCCGACGCGGTGCGCGGAATTTTGGATGGCCATATCGTGCTTGACCGCGCTATTGCCGAGCGCGGCCGCTACCCTGCGATCAACATCCTGCGCAGCTTGTCTCGGACCATGCCTGGCTGTAACAGCGATGCGGAAAACGAGGTCATTCAACATGCCCGGCGTTTGATCGCGACCTATGAGGACATGGCTGAGATGATTCGCCTCGGCGCGTACCGCGAGGGTAGCGACCCATTGGTGGACGAAGCAATCCACTATCACGCTCTTTTGGAGCAGTTTCTGTCGCAGGACGCGCGGGAACGGGTGGAAATGGATGTCTGCCACCGCGATCTGGCGGAAATCTTCGTGCCGCCCGAGAGCGAGAATGCTATGCCGGACGGTAAGGCTTGATGGAAGGCATCGCCACGCTCGTTCGTATTTATCGCACCCGGTTGAACGACGCTCGCCGGGCGCTGGCCGATCTAAACCGCGAGAGAGACATCATCCTTGGCGAATCTGCCCGCCTGGTGGGTCAGGTGGCCGCGGAAAAACTGATCGCGGCTACGTCGTGGGAAGCGAATACCGCCTTTGCCAATTTTTTGAATGTCATGACGACACGTCGGGCTGCTATGAACTTTCAGCTCAATGACGTCGAGGGGCGCCTCGGCGAGGCAAATGACTATATCGCCACGCTGTTCCGCGAGCTCAAAAAGTATGAATTGACCCAGGCGCAGCGGGAGTTGGAAAAGACCCGCGAGGCCGACCGGCGCGAGCAGATCGAACTCGACGAATTGGGCCTCGATATGTACCGGCGACGGGAAGCGGCGCGCTAGACAGCGCGCGTCAGCGGCCAGCCGTTACGCCAAAATGCCCTGCGCTTCTGTGCCGAGCAGCCCGTCTTCAAGGGGCGCCACAGGGAATTTGTCGCAAATTTGAAAGCCTATCTTGCCGATTATGCCGGCCCGCGCCGCCGATGCCCCGACCAGAAGCCGGAGGTTCGATTGCCACGTCGCTGGCAGTGCAGTCGTGCAGCGCATCACCAAGTCGAGTGTGTCGGCTGCCATCAGCCCGTCGAGTTGGATCGGGCCCAAGGCGGGCAATTCAGTTTCGACGATGAAACGGCGCAGTTTCGCCTTTGGTTCGGTCTCTTCAGGCGCGCCATCGCGGCGCGTAAAAATGCGCAATTGATGGTACTGGCCGCCAACGATGAGCGGCGCGAACAGGCCTTGCCAAGCCCCCGGCCCAGGGTCGAGGGCAAAGCGTTCTAGGTGCGCCATATCCTGGTGCAACGCGCGGGCTAGCGGCCCGAGGCGCGGCTGGCTCAACAGGCTGAGCGCTAGGGCGCGGCCCAGCAGTGGCTCCAGTCCGCCGCTGCGTAAAGTGGCAATAAAGGTGATAAGTGCCCGCGTCAGTCCCGCTCCTGGGCGCGGTAGGGCGGCGGCGAGGGCGCCCTGCGCGGGGTTTTTCCCGCCGGCCTCGTTCAGCAATTTCTCGAGGCCGGTCCAGCGATGGCTCAGCGCTGCCGCTGCGGCGCCTTGGGCCGCGGCTGCGGTCGGCGGTGCCGCAGTGGCAGGCGCTGGAGGTGTGAGCGCAATTAATTTTAATTGTGGGCGCGTCGGCATACCGGCCAATTCAAATAAGAAGCTTCCGCCGGCCGGAAACGGTGTCCGCGGGGTCAATGTGAGGACGCCAAATGGGGTGCGAATTTGCTGTTGGCCATTGGCCTGGAGCGCCATCGCGACACCACTCAAGCGCGCGCCAGTGGCCAAAGTGCCAAGCGCTGCGGGGAGCGGCCCGGTGATCGCGGAAACGCGCCCGGTAGTCGCCGCCGTGGTGGCGATCTGCGGAAGTGAAGCTGGAGAAAACGATCCGAGAAATGCCATCGCCTAGCGCCGCGCCGTCATGAGGGCGCGCGCGCGTCTAGTGGGGCAGGGACCGCGACCCTAAACCTGGCCCAGGGTCTTAAGCTTGATCTTGGGATGAATTTCATTTTGCGACATGACCGGCGTTGCGGGACGAAAACGCTCAACGATGGAGCGGACATATGGGCGAATTGCAGGGCTGGTGAGCAATACAGGCAACTCGCCCAGCATGGCGTGGCGCTCGAACGAACTGCGGACAAGACCGATAAATTCCTGCAGCCGGCTGGGCGCCATCGAGAGCTGCTTGTCCTCGCCATTGCCGACTAGGCTTTCAGCGAAGGCTTCTTCCCAGTCCGGCGAGAGTGTGAGTAAGGGCAAAACGCCCTCGCCATCGGCGTTGGCGGCGCAGATCTGACGGGCCAATCGGGCGCGTACCATTTCGGTAATATATGTGACGTTCTGGGTGTGGCCGACTGCCTCGGCGATGCCCTCCAATATCGTTGGCAGATCGCGGATAGAGACGCGCTCGCGCAGCAGGTTCTGCAATATCCGCTGTACCGCACCACCGGTTATTTGCGCCGGAACCAGATCGTCGACCAGCTTGCGTTGATCGTCTTCCAAATCGTCCAGTAGCTTGCGAGTTTCGGCATAGGACAGCAGCTCCGCCATATTGTCCTTTACCGTCTCGGTAATATGGGTGGTGATGACGGTCGCCGGATCGACCACCGTGTAGCCGCGGAACATCGCCTCTTCACGTTCGCTGTGATTAATCCATTTCGCCGGCATGCCGAAGGTCGGCTCCTGTGTCTCTTCGCCTGGTAGGGAGATCGATTCGCCGCCTGGGTCCATCGTCAGCAGCATATGCGGGCGCAGTTCGCCATGCCCTGCTTCGATGTCCTTGACGCGCAGGATGTAGGAGTTCGATCCGAGTTGCATATTGTCCTGAATGCGCACCGAGGGCATGACGAAACCCATTTCGTTGGCGATCTGTCGGCGCAGCGCCTTGATTTGCTCGGTCAGCCGCTGACCTTGCTGTTCATCGATCAAGCTCAACAGTCCATAGCCAAGTTCCAGGCGCAAGGCATCGATTTGCAGCGCGCTGCCAATCAGAGATTCGGGTTGCTCGGGTTGGTCATTTTCAAGACCCTCGTTGTGCGCCTCCGCCAACCGCCGATGATTGGCCCCATGGGCACGCCAGGCGATAAACCCAGCCACTGCAGCAAGGATCAAAAACGGCAGCATGGGAATTCCGGGAAGCAATGCCAGGGCCACGAGAAGGCCGGCCGTCATCGCGATGGCGCGCGGATAGGCGCTCAGTTGGCCGAATATCAATTTGTCGGCGGAACCGCTGATGCCGGCCTTGGTGACCAGCAGGCCGGCGGCGGTTGAGATGATCAGCGCGGGTATCTGCGAGACCAGGCCGTCGCCGATGGTCAACATCGTGAATGTCTGCGCCGCATCGGCGAAACTCATGCCGTTTTGCGACACGCCGACAATCATGCCGCCGATCACATTGATAAACGTGATCAGCAGGCCGGCAATGGCGTCGCCGCGCACGAATTTCGATGCGCCGTCCATCGACCCGAAGAAACTGCTTTCACCTTCCAAATCCAGCCGGCGTTGGCGGGCTTCTTCTTCGCCGATAAGGCCGGCCGAGAGGTCTGCGTCGATCGCCATCTGTTTGCCCGGCATCGCATCCAGACTGAAGCGCGCTGAGACTTCGGCAATGCGTCCGGCGCCTTTGGTAATGACGATGAAATTGACGATCACAAGAATGGCAAAAACGATGATGCCGATGACAAAGCTTCCGCCCATCACGAATCCGCCGAAGGCCTGAATAACTTGGCCGGCGGCGGCGGGCCCTTCATAACCGTGGGTAAGGATCAGCCGCGTCGAGGCGAGGTTGAGGGCCAAACGCAACATCGTCGCGATCAATAAGATCGTCGGAAAGGCGCTGAGGTCGAGCGGCTTCTCGATGAACAGCACGGTCAGCAGGACCAGGGCGGATATCGCAAGCGATAGCGCCAGGCTGATATCGAGCAACCAACTCGGCATCGGCATAATGAGAATGACGAGAATCGAAATGACGCCAAGCGCTAAGGCGACATCTCCGCGTTTAAAGCTTTCGAGCAGGGCCAAGCCCGGTGCGCTGGCGTCTGGCGGTGCACCGTTCAGATTAGCCATGCGATTGTCCGCGCGCGAAACGTGTCCTGCCCCCCTATAACTGTGCCACGTAATTCGTGATATTTTACGAAGATGAGGAGGTATTTGGATGGCAAGGAAACGATATTCCGATGAGGATGTATTGAACCTGCTGCGTCAGATTGAGCTCGGTCTGGCGTCTGGCAGCAGTGTCGAGATGGCTTGCCGATCGGCAGGCATCAGCGACGCGACATACTATAATTGGCGCAAAAGGTACGGTGGGATGGGCAAGTCCCAGCTTCAGGAGCTCAAGGGCCTTGAGAAGGAGAACTCCCGCCTCAAGAGAATTGTCGCGGACCTTGAACTGGACAAGCTGATCCTGAGGGAGAGCCTCGATTACCTAAAGCCGAAGGTCTGACGATTGCCGATCTGCGTCAGGCCCTAATCCATGTGCGTCAGAAACTCGGATCATCCGAGCGGCGGGCTTGCAAAACGATCGGCGTGGCACGGTCCACACAGCGCTATGAGGCATCCCCTGGAAATGATGACAGCCTTCGGCTGGCTTTGATCAGATTGGCAAAGCAGTATGGCCGCTATGGCTACAGGAAGATTGCCGAGTTGCTTCGCATTGAAGGCTGGCAAGTCAATCACAAGAAGGTCGAACGGCTGTGGCGGGAAGAGGGTCTCCAGATACCGCAGCGTCACAGGAAGCGGAAGCGCCTCTATCACAAGGACAGTTCTGTCATCCGGCTACGCCCCAAGTACCGGAACCATATCTGGAGCATAGACTTCGTCCATGACAAGCTGGCCAGCGGCCGGCCCTACAAGATGTTGACCGTACTGGATGAGTACACCCGCGAAGCCCTGTGCGTGGCCGTGAGGACTCGAATGGGCAATGCGGAGGTTCTGGAAGCCCTCTATCCGCTCTTCTTGAAACACGGCAGACCAGAGTTCATCAGATCAGACAATGGTCCTGAGTTCATTGCAGAGAACTTCCAGACCTGGCTTACCAAGGTTGGGATCAAACCCATCCGTATCTATCCGGGGAGCCCGTGGGAGAACGGTTACAACGAGCGCTTCAACGGCACCCTGCGCAGGGAGGTTTTGAATGCTGAGTGGTTTACTTCAATCAAACAGGCTCAAATCGTCATCCAAACCTGGCTGAAACAGTACAATCACATCCGTCCGCATCAGGCTCTGAACATGCGTCCACCGGTGCCCGAAACTCTATCAGAAAATGGTACATAGAGAGGGGGCTTTACACCCTAAATCAATGTCGAGCGCATCGACCATCGTTCCCGACGAATCGGTGACGGCAATGCGCACCGTCCCACTGCCCTGAAAGACATCCGCCGGCGCCGTCGGAAGGGTTCCGGTCAGGCTGGTCGGTCCGGGAAAGCTTGCGCCCTGATTGTGGACTGCGTTGATTTCATCACGCGCGACGCGGACGAATTCATCCAAGGTCAAGGACAGATCGGCGAGTTCGCGATCGCGGGTTTGTAGCAAGCCCGCGATCCGCCCTGCGCGCAAAGTCGTGGTGACGTTTGTACTCGTCCCTGACGAGGCGATTTGATCGCCCGTGCCGACAGTGCCGCCATTTGGGTCGAGCGAGAACACGCTAATTTCGCCGAACGTTGTGGTTGATGTGGCGATGGATGCTGGCGAGTAGGTCATCTCGCGACGCCGGTCACTTAACAACAACGTGCCGGAGCGGGTACTGATGGTGATCTTGCCGTCCGAGCGCTGGACGGCTGTAATATCAATCTCTTTCGCCACGCCTTGGATGGCCAAGTCACGTTGATCTTCGAGATCGCCAATAGGGTGGCCGGAGGAGGCCGCCAGACTAATCAGGCCGTTCAAGTTTTCGACCTTTTTCAGAAATTCATTAACTCTATCGGTCGCGGCCTTGATTTCCTGGTCTGCGGCAAAGCGAAGATTCTGGATATCAGTGGCGACCGACGCGGCGCTGTCGGCAAAGAGTGTCGACGTAGAGACGATATCGAAGCGCAGCGCGGCGTTCTCTGGATTGTTGGCCATCGCTTCGAAGGAGGACATGATGTCCGAGAAAAAATCCGAGACCGAACTATCGCTACCCGGCGCGCCGAACAGATTGCTGGTTAAGCGGTAAAATTCATCAATCGCCGCGGCTTTGTTGAATTCCGACGTTTCGTTGCGCAGCTGGGTGCCGAGAAATTGATTGGCCAGACGGGTTGCAGCATCGAGATTGACGCCGTTGCTGACGCCGCCGATCACAATCGCGGACTGGTGGGTGACCTTTCGCGAATAGCCTTCTGTATTCGCGTTGGCCACATTCTGGGCGATTGTGCCCAGGCCCGCCTGTGCCGCGTTGAGCCCGGTGATCGCGTTGTTGATGGCGAGTGAAATGGTCATATGTTTACGCTATCCGGCTTTTCGATGGCCAACGTGGCTAAGCCTGCTGGTCCAACGTCAGCGGCCCAGACCGGCGCCGGGCGAGCTCGTTATTGATCGCCGGTTGGCCGCGTTCGCCATAAGTCCGCGCCGGGTTGCGCTGGCGGGCGATTTCATCGGCGATAACGTTGATGACGTCTTCATTGACCTCGCGTGCCGCTTTCAGAGCGCGCTGATTGTCGGCGATGACACCGCGCAGAACTTGCGTGCTGTGGCCAAGTTCGGCGGCCAGTTCCGGCGGAATTTTCTTGAGCTCGATCGCGTCGTCCTTAAGCGCCCGCAGACGGCTTTCATAAATGTTGGTGAGCTCCGCCTTCTCACCTTGCAGAGGGACAATATCTTTCGGTCGCATGGCGCGAAGTGCTGCGATTTCCGCCATCAACAAATCCGTCAGGCGGCGCGTGATGGCGATCAAGCCCGAGATATCCTCGGGCAGTGGGGGATAGGGGGTCTGGCTCATGCTGACTCCTGCATTTTGATGATTTCACGTACGACGCTATCGGCAATTCCGATGCCGCCTGTACGCGCAATGGATTTTCCGACTTCCTGGTTGAGAAGGGAGCGGTACACATCTTCGCCGTGGCCGCCACCGAATACGCCGTCGGTTTCGATGCCCGAGAACATTGTTTCGACAAACATGCTGATGAAAAACGCCTCAAAATCTTCGGCGACCTTGCGCGCCTGCGCGGTTCCTTTGCCGCTGCCTGCCACGTCGGCTGGCGATACGGTGCTCGCCTGTACGGGCATCACCCGGAGTTGCGTCACATCCATCACAGCACCTGAATTTCTGCCTGCAGCGCGCCCGCTGCCTTGATCGCTTGGAGGATTGACATCATGTCGCGCGGGCCGACGCCGAGCGAATTGAGACCGGCCACCAGGTCCTGCAGGTTGATGCCGTCTTGCACCAATGTCAGGCTATTGTCGCTGCCGTCATCGACAGTGATTTCGCTACGCTGAACTGTAGTGGTGGCGGCACCAGCGGGTGAAAATGCGCCGGGTTGTGAGACCTGCGGCGTTTCGGAAACCTGAATGGTCAAATTACCATGTGCGATGGCGATCGTATTGATGCGCACATTTTCGCCCATGACGATGACGCCAGTGGTCTCGTCGATGACTACCCGCGCGGGCATATCCGGTTCGACCATGAGCTGTTCGATATGGGTGAGCAACTCGGCGACGCGTCCCTGATAAGCGTTGGGAACACGAAGCGCCACAGTTCCCGGATCGACCAGCGCAGCAAAATTACTGCCAAGGCGGGTGTTGATCGACGCAGCGATGCGTTGAGCCGTGGTGAAGTCAGGGTTGCGCAGCGCGATGTTGACGTTCTTCATTGCAGCCAGTTTGAACTCGATTTCACGTTCGATGATGGCGCCACTTGAAATGCGGCCGCTGGTCGGCACGCCTCTCGTGATTGTGGTGCCGGACGCGCCCTGCGCGGTAAAGCCGCCAACCGCCAACTGCCCCTGAGCCACGGCATAGACCTCGCCGTCGGCGCCTAAGAGTGGCGTCACCAGCAGGGTGCCGCCGAGTAGATTGGTGGCGTCACCCATCGTGCTGACGGTGACATCGATACGTGTGCCATGCCGGGAAAATGCCGACATTGTTGCCGTAACCATGACCGCCGCAACATTTTGTGTCGTCAGTGTGGTGCCTCGCGTGTTGACGCCAAGGCGCTCCAACATGCTGACCAGGCTTTGTTGAGTGAAAATAGAGTTCGTCAAACGGTCGCCAGAACCGTTGAGGCCAACCACTAGGCCATACCCGATCAACAAGTTGGCGCGAATGCCCTCGAAATCGGTGATATCCTTGATTCTCGAACGGGCCTCGGACGGCTGTGCAGAAAGCATCAACAGAATAACGCCCGCCGCAAATACGGATATGAAAGAGGCGAAGACCCGGTTGTGGCACTGTTTCATCTAATTTCTCTGGTCCAACGGTTCGCGCTATTGCATTACTTTCACCTAGCGATGCGAATGCCGTGCCATCGCCATGCCGGGCGGTAAGTATTTGAAAAAATAGAGTTAAATTTGAGCGCGGCGGGGCCCGGCGGCGCGACGCGGCAATCCATGCCGGGCCGCGGAATATTCTGCCCAGGCGTGCAGCGCTGTTTACGCCCTGTTAACCCTAGAGGCCGCAAACTAAACGCGGCAAAACTTGTTTAGGGGCCGAAATGCGAATTCCTTCAGTCGGACCGTCCCGCGCGTCCTCGACGAAACGCGGACGGCGCGCGGAATCGAAATTCGGAGATTCCTTTTCACCACAGGGCACCCCGGCTGCGGCAGCGGCGCCGGTGGCTAGCGGCAGCTCGCCGTCAGTGCCAATTTCCGCCATGCTGGCGCTGCAGGATATTGCTGATTCAACCGAGCGCGGCGCAAAAGAATTTTCCCGCGGCGTGAATATTTTGCAGCATCTCGACAGGATTCGCCTTGGTTTGCTGGGCGGCGGAATCCCGCGCCAAACCCTGCAACGCCTCACCACAGAACTGAATGCCACGCGCTCCGAGACGGCCGATCCTCGTCTTCGTGCCATTTTGGATGAGATCGATTTGCGCGCACGCGTCGAAATCGCCAAATATGACCGTGGCGCGTAGTTAATTTCTCCATCTAACTATTTGAAGTAACACAATAAAAAATCTCTGCCCGGAAGATTTACTGAATCGACAACAGTATCTTGTGGAGTGGCCCTCGGATTCCTATACTCCGCGCCCGTCAGGACGCTTTGATTAGGGATGAGTCGAATACCGTGGCGCGTAAGAAAACCGTAACTGTTCCAAAGAGCTACAAACCGACAAAGAGCGAAGCGTTCATGAGTCCGGTGATGAAGAAGTACTTCCACCAGAAACTCCTGGATTGGAAAACTGAGATACTTGAGGACACCGGAACGACACTCGAAAAACTGAAGACCGAAACCCTTCAGGAAGCGGATTTGGCCGATCGCGCGGCGTCAGAAACGGAGCGCTCCGTGGAACTCAGAACCCGCGAACGGGCGCGCAAACTGATCTCCAAGATCGAATCTGCAATTCAGCGCATCGACAACAACACCTACGGCTATTGCGAAGAAACACAGGAGCCGATCAGCATCAAACGCCTCGAGGCGCGTCCCATCGCGACTCTCACTATCGAGGCGCAGGAAATGCACGAGCGCCACGAAAAAACCCACCGCGACGATTAGCGTCTGGTGTCGATGCGCCCGATCGGTCAAACAGTAACCGGCCCCCGAATTTAATCGCGGGCCGGTTTTGTTTTGGCTACGGCGCGGTTTTCTAGAACGGGTAGATAATATCGAATAGCTGCACACCGTAACGCGGCTGCTGCATATCGGTCAGCACACCGCGGCCGCCATAAACCACGCGCGCTTCGGCCATTTTGCTGTAGTCGATGGTGTTGGTGGAGCTGATATCCTCCGGCCGCACCACGCCGGTTATCCACAGTTCACGCACCTCAAAGTTAACTCGCATTTCCTGGCGGCCGCGCAGAACCAGGTTTCCGTTGGGTAGAACTTGGGTGACGATGCCGGCGACCGTCAGCGTGATCACCTCGTCGCGGACGACGGTGCCATCTCCTGTTGTCGATTTTGTCGAATTGATATCGGCTAGATCTCCCGGCGTGACCGCCTCGGGTAGGAGCACATCCAGGCTGCTCTCAAAGCCGAGCAGTTTGGTGATGTCATTGTCTTCATCGTTGGTGCGGTTCTGTTCGGTTCTGTTGTTGAGTGTTGCGTTATCGTTGATGGCGATATTTACGGTGACGATATCGCCGACGGTGGAGGCGCGCTGATCCTTGAAGAACGCTTTGGCGCCGGTTCGCCACAGCGAGTTCGGCCGATAGGAGGCTTGTTGCACCCGCGGCATCGGCAGCGTGACCGGCTCATAGTTTGCGTCACGGACGGGATTTTCAATCGGCGTCAATCTCGGCGTTTCTCCGACCTGGCTAAGGCGTTCGATGGTGCTACAGCCAGCGAGGAGGGCGGCGGCTGCGACAAGGCAGCCAAATCGGTACATCGATCTATTGCTCGAACGTTTCATCACCCATTCCTTCAATTGATGCCGATAAGGCCGTTTTGCGAGACGGCGACGGTATCCGGGCCAATTGCCTTGGCCAGGACGATCGACTTGCTTTGCATATTCATGATGCGCATTTCCTGGCCGGCGGCGCCGTCCTCGACGGCACGGCCGAGCGCAATCAGCAGAAGGCCGCGGTTGCGATAAACCATTTTTACCGAGCTTCCTTTGGCGATCAGTATTGGCGTCCTTAGGTCGGCCCGGCGCACTGCCGCGTCCGCCTGGAGTGGCCGCCGGGTGTTCATGCCGACAAGCTCTTCCATACTGGAGACGGTGCCGTTGCCGATCGCGGAAATGCGCAAACGGCGCCACGCCACATCGGCTTTCCTGATTGTTTCACCGCTGTCGATGCGGCGATTCACGACCGGCAGAAGCTCGGTTCGAAATATCCGACCGCTCACACGTAAGTGACGGGCAGACGGGTCATTGGCTGGCGCCGCGATTGTGGCGCGAAATCTCGTTCGTCTGGCATCGGTATCAAAGCTGATGACCTCTACCGCCGCTGCGCCGCCGTACGCGACATGGATCGGTGCGATATGGCTCGATAATTCTATCTCGTAAGCTTCGCCAAACCCGTCCCGGGCGGTAGTCTCCATCAAAGCGGCATAAATTTCCTCGCGACCGATGATGTCACTGAGGCGGTCGATGCGCAGCGTTTCATCACCAAACTGTGGTGTCCAGGAAATGCCTTCGGTCGTCGCCATCTGCCGCAGCTTGGCCGTCGACAGCATCAGACTCTTGCCGGGATTTGGTGCGCGCATGACAATCGTGTCGGCGGCGCCGTTGAGGTTTGAGAATATATCGCCGAGCGTCACAACATTTGCGCTGACAGCAGCGCTTTGGCGAAGCTGCGCCGCGTTGGCACCGTTTGTTGCCAGCAGCAACAACAGCGCGGACAATGCCAACGATAGAATGAAATAAGCTGAATTTCGTGTTTTCATAGTTGATTTCTCCGTCCTAACGCATCTGATTGACGGCGGCCATCATCTCGTCCGATGTGGTGATGACCTTGGAATTAAGTTCGTAGGCGCGTTGCGCCGTAATCAGCGAAGTGATTTCAGCCACCGCGTTGACGTTGGAGGTCTCCAGAAAGCCCTGCAGCAGCGAGCCGAAGCCCGAAGCGCCAGCAATGCCGACGACGGCGGCGCCGGACGCCGGTGTCTCGAGAAACAAATTGTCGCCGATGCCTTCGAGACCCGAATCATTGGGAAACACGTTGAGCTCGAACTAGCCGACATTTTGCGGCGTAACTTGCCCAGCGATCTTCACCTGTACCTGGCCAGATTCATTGACTGTTATGCCGGTCGAATCGGGCGGAATGTTGATACCCGGGCTCACCACATAGCCATCCACCGTGACGACCTGGCCTTGAGCGCTGCGTGAAAACGAGCCGGCTCGGGTGAACGCCTGATCGCGGTTCGGCATTTCGATCTTGAACCAGCCACGGCCCTGAATCGCCACGTCGAGGGTGTTGCCGCTCTGCACCAGATCACCTTGCTCGGTGATCCGGTACACGGATGCGGTCTTCACGCCGGAACCCAATTGCACGCCACTTGGCAAGATGGTGCCGGAGTCAGAAGACTGGGAGCCGATCTGGCGCACGTTCTGGTACAGCAGATCCTGAAATTCTGGGCGCTGACGCTTGAACGCCGTGGTGTTCATGTTGGCAATATTGTTGGAAATGACTTCCACATTTAGCTGCTGAGCCAACATGCCGGTCGCGGCGACACTTAATGAACGCATGGTTTACAATCCTCAATCTAGCCGACGGCTGCAATGTCACGCACGGCGCGGAGCTGCAGGTCATGGTCGGTTTGGGTCAATTTCTGGGTGCCTTGATAGGAACGAAGAACATCGATCATCCGTGTCATTTCGAGGATCGGGTTGACGTTCGAGGTTTCCAGCACACCTTGTTGGATGCGGGTCTCTTCCGATGGTAATTCTGTCGGCGTTTCCTCGGTGGTAAAGAGGCCGCTGGCCGCCTTTTGCAGAGCGCGCTCATTCTCAAATGTCACGATCTTGATGCGGCCGAGGACGCCAGACTCGGCGGACACCGTGCCGTCATTGCTGATCGTGATCACGCCATCGCCGTCTTCTAGGATGATCTCGCTGTCGCCATCGGACATGATTGGCTCACCCGATGCGGTGACCAGCGTCCGGTCTTCATCCAGTTTGAGGTGGCCTCTGCGAGTATAAAGCTCGCCCTCCTCGTCGGCTTTGACAGTGAACCAACCGGGGCCACTGACGGCAATATCAAGGTCGTTGCCGGTGTTGGTGTAGCTGCCGGGGCTCATATTGCGCTGTATTTTGTCCTCCGCCACATAGCTGATCGGGTTACCGTCCGGGCCCGGCAGAAGATATTCCTTAAAAGTTACGCGCTCGCTCTTAAACGCGGGTGTGGTGATGTTGGCGAGATTCTGAGCGATGGCTTCCATTTGCTTGCGCAGAACCATCTGTTTCGACGTTGAAATATATACGGCGCTTGTCATGTATCCGATCCGATTTTGATTGTTGACGCCTAACAGCTTGTATGCAGGCCGCGTGCCAACTGAAATAACCGTATAATATCAATGTCTTGAAGAATAATTGGCGCGCCGATTGATGGTTCATTTGCGCCGCCCGGCAGAGATTGCCGGGAAGATCCGTCCTCTTCGCTCTCCGGGCGGGGCAACCCCTCACTGAGACCGTTGCTCAACAACTTCTTAACCATTCGCCCGCTACATTGACCTCGTAATCTCAATGGCGAGTTGGCGAATTGCTGGCTTGGCGTCCGACGATTTAGTGGAGGATCGATCCGATGACCGATGTTTCGGCCGACGAGACGGCCGCCGATGAACCAGGCGCCACATCCAAAGGCGCGCGCGCGCGGCGGTTCAGCGGCAAGAAGTTATTCTTGTTCCTGGTGCTGCCCGCCGTCCTGGTCGTCGCTGTGATGATGGGCCTGCCGATGTTGGAAGGGGATGGGGCAGCGGAGAAGCAAGTCGAATCCGAGGGCGTCCCTGCGCATCCAACTGAGTCCTTCTACTATGATTTGCCGGACCTGCTGGTAAACCTCAACACGCAGGGCAAGCAGCCGCGCTACTTAAAATTGTCCGTCAGTTTGGAAATCCACGACGAGAAAATGATTCCGGAACTGGAGAAGCTGCTGCCGCGCATCGTCGATCGCTTCCAGGTCTATCTGCGCGAACTCAGAACCGAAGACATCAGCGGCTCCGCCGGCGTATATCGCCTGAAAGAGGAGCTGCTTGGCCGCGTCAACAAGGCGATCGAGCCGGCGACGGTCAGCGACGTCCTATTTAGGGAGATGCTAGTTCAATAATGTCTGATGCGACCGAAACAGCTGAAGAAGAGAAAGCCGCCACGTCTTCTGACGAAGCCGACGGCGCTGCCGATTGGGAATCGATGCTCGAATCCTCGGAAGATGATCTCGCGTCCGACCCAGGCTGGGGTATTGAGGCCGAAGACGGCGCCGGCGGCCAGGCCGAATCCTCAACGCGGGTATTGAATCAGAACGAAATCGACAATCTGCTCGGTTTTGACTCCGGCACCGAACGCGCCGACAAGAGTGGCATTCAAGCGATTCTCAACAGCACGCTCATATCCTATGAGCGCTTGCCGATGCTTGAGGTCGTGTACGATCGACTGGTTCGCCTGCTCACGACGAGCCTGCGCAATTTCACTTCGGACAATGTTGAAGTCACGCTCGAGAATATTACCTCGATACGCTTCGGCGATTATTTGAATTCGATTCCGTTGCCCGCGATGTTGGCGGTTTTCAACGCTCATGAATGGGACAATTACGGCCTGATGACGGTCGATAGTTCGCTGATCTATTCAGTGGTCGACGTGCTCCTTGGCGGTCGCCGGGGAACGGCGCCGATGCGTATTGAAGGGCGGCCTTACACCACGATAGAGCGCAATCTGGTCGAACGCATGTTGAACGTCGTATTGGCTGACATGAGCGTCGCTTTCGAGCCGCTGAGCCCGGTCAATTTCATCTTCGACCGGCTCGAGACCAATCCGCGCTTCGCCACTATTGCGCGGCCGGCCAACGCGGCGATTTTGATCCGCTGCCGGATCGACATGGAAGACCGTGGCGGCAAGATCGAAACGCTATTGCCCTATGCGACGTTGGAGCCAGTGCGTGACCTGCTGCTGCAAATGTTCATGGGTGAGAAATTCGGCCGCGACGCGATATGGGAATCCCATCTGGCCGAGCAAATGTTCGACACCGACATTGAAATCGAAGCCGTGCTCGACGAGCAGATCATGAGTTTGGGCACAATTGCCGAGTTAAAACTCGGCGATACGCTGATGCTATCGGCTACGCCAGAGAGTTCAGTAAAGCTACGCTGCGGCAATCTCCATATGCTGCACGGATTTATGGGTCGGCTTGCCGATAATGTGGCCGTCCGGGTCGACAGTGATATTGCAGACCGGTTGCCGACATGATGAATTTCGATTTTCTCCTCGATATTGTCATTGTGATCCTGTTGGTGACGACCATTGCTTGGTGCGTAGTTCTAAACCGCCGCCTCAGGGATCTGAGGAAAAATCAGAGCGAGTTGGCGACTCTGATCGCCGAGCTGAATTTGGCCACGTCGCGCGCCGAGAATGGCATCACCGTTCTGAAGACCAATGCCGAAGAAGCGGGTGCGACGCTGCGCACCTCGATTGATCAGGCGGAACGTCTAAATGATGATTTGGCTTATCTGTCCGAACGCGGCTCTCGCTTGGTCGAGCGCCTGGACGGACCGACGAAGCGCTCTCGCCAGACCTCATTTGCCAACGTAAATAACCCCGCTGGCGATGCTCACAAACAGTCCGGACAAAACTCTGGTAGGCGCAAAGACAGAGCTAAATCGACCCTGGACGACGGTCCCTCCGAATTTTTCGGCGAAGAAAAGCCGGCTAAATTCGAGCTTCCAGATGAAATGCCGGAATTGGGCGCCGAGACTTCGGAACGCCGCAATCTCGAAAAGAAACTGTTGAATGCCTTGCGGGCGGCGCGATGATTAACTGCGCTTTGGAGATATAGCAATGCGATTTCGCCTAAGACTTCTTCCCATCGCCATTCTGGGTGCGTTTCTCATGTTGGGTGTGCGGGTCAGCGATTTGTGGACTGATTCCGACACGCTAATCGGTGCATTTGGCATTGCTTCGAGTCTTGCCGCCGCCGAGGAAACCGTGGCTTCGGCCTCGGAAACAAAAATCGCGGCATTGCCTGAACAGAGCAACTCCGACTTCCGTTTCGAGGACTTGGATTTTGACCCCATGCTCCTTAATCGGGCCGAAATTGAATTGCTGCAAAGCCTAAACATCCGGCGACATGAGATCGAGGGACGCGAGCGGGAATTTGAGTTGCGCGAGAAAACATTGGCGGCGGCGGAGCATGGCCTGGTCGAAAAAATCGCCGAACTCAAGCGCCTGAAAACACAGGTCGAAAGCCTGCTCACCCAGCATGATGAGGAGCAGGAAGGGCGAATGCAAAGCCTTGTGAAGATCTATGAGAACATGAAGCCGAAGGATGCCGCGCGTATTTTGGCGAACCTGAACGGGGAGATATTGCTTGATGTCATCGAGCGCATGCGCGAAGCCAAAACGGCGCCGATCTTGGCGCTTCTCTCGCCTGAGAAAGCTCAGCGCCTGACCATAAACCTGGCTGAACGCAATCGCTTTTCTGATTAATCTAACCGCTCGACACGGTCCGTCCTCAGGCTTAAGACAGTTTTAGCCGCGTTCCCAGATTGTCAGTCAAGACTTCGCCGGCGACCAACCGGATAAGTGAATGAATTTATCGTTGCGCCCTGCAAGCTCCGCACCCCACTCCCAGACGCGCACCCGCGCGCGCGGGGGTTGGTTTCGTCGTCGTTGCGTTGCCGCCCTGCTCGGATTGGCCGTCACGCTCTGCCTTCCAGCTGTGCTCTCCGCCGAAACCGACGAGGCCAATGAAGCCGCCGTCCAAATTACGGTTCGGAGCGGATTGCATGACGGTTTCGCGCGCATAGTCTTCGATTGGAAACCGCTGCCGGCTTTCCAAGCCAGCGGCGAGGGGACAGTGGCGGAGATACGGTTTGACAGTCCGCTGCAGGCTGATTTCAAACGGCTCCTGGACGATTTGGATGAGTGGGTCGAGAGCGCTGAAATCCTCGATGACCACCGCACCGTCCGCCTGCATTTGCTACGCCCATTCACCTTGCGCTCCTTTACCCTTGGTAACATGGTGGTGATCGATCTGGTTGGTGCGCAACAAGGGGACGAAAGCCCTTCACAACAGAGCTCTCCCAAAACAGCGGAGAAATTGCCCGAGCCACCGGCCGATAATCAAGAATCGACTATCGCTACGGCGGGCAAATCAGCCTTCGAAGCACCGTCGACAGAGCCGTCGACCGCAGCGCCGACCGCACCGTCGACAGCAGCGCCGACCGCACCGCCGACCGCACCGTCGACCGCACCGCCGGCAGCACCGTCGATCGCACCGCCGGCAGCACCGCCGGCAGCACCGTCGATCGCACCGCCGGCAGCACCGCCGGCAGCACCGCCAATAGCATCGCCGACCGCACCGCCAACTGTACCAATTGCTGCGCCGGTAGCTTCCATCTCTGCCCCTTTTACCGCCGCGCCCCAATCTTCGGCTCTCCCGCCGGCCCCCGCGAACGTAGAGTTTTCCGCGCCGGCACCCTTGATCGCCGTGGAAAGTAAGGAATATGGCAGTTTCAGCCGACTCATTTTCGCCTGGAATGACGCGGTCGAATATGATGTTGAACGCACCGGAGAGACGGTGAGCATCTTGTTTGACGGGCCAGGAGAAATTGATCTATTGGCGTTGAGAAAGGAGCTGCCGAAGCGGTTCTTTTCCATCGACAGTGTTCAGTCGGAAGGAAAACTGCTGCTCCAGATCGGCATAGGCGAATCACTGCGGATGCGGCATTTTCAGAAAGGCAAGCGCATCGTCCTGGATGCCTTGGAGAACGCAGCCGGGGTGACGGCGAGCACGCCGACCCGGACTCCGCCGAACGTGATCGCCGTTCCGGGCAGTGCCACATTACAGCCGGAACGACCCAAAGAAAGCGGCAGCGAAAATGTCAAAGCCCATCTGCCGGCTGGAATAGCAGCGTTGAATTTGGCCGGGCTTCGTGCCGCGGCGTTAACCGCTAGAAGTAAAAACCAATCATCCACGCAATTCGAGGATGAACGGCATCCCGATGCGACGGAGCGCGCCCTCTCTGCCACGCTGCCACCGGCGCCGCCGCTCACTGTGTCTGCGGAGGCCATATCGGGCGGAATGCGATTGCGTTTGCTATGGGATCGGCGCGTCGGGGCAAGCGTCTTTCGTCGCATGGGGTATCTGTGGATGGTGTTCGATGTGCCGCGCATCGTCGATCTGAGTGCGCTTGGCATGGCTGACCGCATGACCGGAACGATCACCAGCGCCGATCAGCTGCGTGCGCCGGGCGCGACTGTTTTGCGTTTCGGTATCGCCGCCGATCTGTGGCCGCGTGTTGCGCGCAGCGGCAACACTTGGCTGGTGGAAATGACCGATGCGCCGTTGCCGCCTGCCAAGCCGCTTTTGATTCGCGCTGAGCCGTCGGCAAAAGGCGGCGCCAGGGTATTGGTCCCGACTCCCGGCGCTGGTCGGGCAATCAAGATCAATGACCCGGAGGTTGGCGACACATTGATCGTCGTGCCGGTGAGAGAGCCCGGCGTCGGCGTCAAGACAGGCCGCGCCTTCGTGCAGTTCGATATCATCGCGAGCGCGCAGGGTATTATGGCCTTCAAGACCCGCGCCGATGATGTCGCCATCGATATCAAGGTGACGGGCGTTGAAGTGACCAGCCCGCACGAGCTCTATATGTCCGCGGATGCCGTCACGAGTACGGGCCGCTTGGCCGAAATATCGGACGGTCTTGAAACCGCTATGGGGCCGTTGTTTGAATATGAGGCCTGTCGGCGTGATGATCTCGGTCAATACATTGATGCCAGGCGTCTCTTGCAGCATGCGGTTGTTTCCGCCGGAATCGAAGTGCGCACAGAGCGCCGTCTAAGCCTTGCAAACTTTCACTTCGCCCATGGTCTCGCGGAGGATGCCATCGGCGTTATTCACCGCATCGCCGAAGAAGATCCGAAATCTCTTGAACGCCCCGACTTTCTCGCCCTACGGGGCGCGACGCTCATGCTGCTCGGCCGTGCCGAGGAAGCGGCGGCCGATCTAAACCGCGAAATACTAGATGGTGATATGGATGTAACGCTGTGGCGCGCCGCGCTGACGGCAACGCGCGGCGATTGGCAGGGGGCAGATTCAGCGTTCGCCATTTCTGGCCCGGCGTTTGAGCGTTTGCCGCTCGATTTACGTGCGCGCTTTGGTCTGTTGGCGGCCCATGCGGCATTAGCGGTGGGAAATTACCACCGCGTCAACCGCTTGGTCGAGCGCATCGAGGCTGAAGCACCCAATAAGAACGATAAGATGGAAGCGCGCTACTTGCGTGCCACCGCCTATCAGCGCACTGGCAAGACCGAGGCCGCGCTTGAATATTTCGACAAATTGGCGATTGACGGCAGTCCCCCGGTACGGGCGCGCGCGGAATTGTCGCGGGTTGAGTTGATGCTGCATCTTGGTCGCATGACGCGCAGTGACGCCATTGTTGCGCTGGAACGGCTGCGCCACGCGTGGCGCGGCGATTCCTTCGAACAATTGCTGCTGCGCCGGCTCGCGGAGCTCTACCGCGAAGAGAAAAATTACCTGAATGCGCTGCAAGCCATGCGCGACGCCGTGGAGAATTTCCCACAGTCCGCAGCGGCCCCCGCAGTGAACGAGCAAATGCAGCGCATGTTCTCTGACCTCTTTATCGATGGCGGCGCCGACACGCTCTCACCGTTGACAGCACTCAGCCTCTATTACGAATTCGGCGATTTGTCGGAAGACGGTGCGGCGGGGGGACGGATTGCCGAGGGCCTAGCCAATCGGCTGGTCGATGTCGACCTTCTCGACCGCGCTGGAGAATTACTGAATCGTCAGCTCGACGCCGTCGCCGGTGTCGATAAGTCACGCATTGGTGCCCATCTAGCGATCATTCAGTTGCTCGACCAGGAGCCGGCGCACGCTCTGGATACGCTCAAACTTTCGCAAGGTGAGGGCATCGACATGCCCGTCGCGCTGAAGCAACAGCGTCGCCATCTCGAGGCCCGGGCGCTTGCGGCTGTTGGCGATGGCGATGCCGCGCTGGTGCTTCTGAAAGCCGACCAGACCCGCGATGCGGCGCTGCTGCGCGCCGACATCTATTGGCGGTCCGAGCAATGGGCTGAAGCCAGCACCGAGTTAGGCAAGGCGTTTGATCATGCCGGCGGCGATATCGCAGTGCATGAGCAGCATCTTATCATGCGCCAAGTCGTCGCGCTGATGCTGTCGGACAATACGTCTGAATTGGCCCGCTTGCGCCTCCAATATGGTGCGGGCATGGCGGAAAGCGTCTACAAAAACGCGTTCGATCTCATCACTCGCTCGAGTGATACCGATGCGGTTCCGGTTCACGAGCTGCCGAAAATCCTCGCCAACATTGAGGGCGCCGAAGCGTTCCTCAGAACCTACCGCGATTCACCGCCGACAGAAGGCGTCAACAGCGACATCGATACCAACGCCGTCAACTGAGCGGCCGTTATACCTGCGCGAAGCTGTCGACCAGACTGCTCGAGAGCAGCATCCAGCCATCCACCAGAACAAAAAATATTAGCTTGAACGGCAGTGAGATCATCACGGGTGGCAGCATCATCATGCCCATCGAGAGCAGAATGCCGGCAACCACCATGTCGATGACGAGAAACGGTATGAAGATGAGGAAGCCAATCTCAAAGGCGCGCCGCAATTCACTAATCATGAATGCCGGAACAAGAGCGCGGAGCGGCGTGTCCTCCGGGCCGGCGATTACGCCTTCGTTAGCCAGGTCAAGGAACATGGCGAGGTCCTCCTCGCGCACTTGCCGTAGCATGAACATACGGAGTGGTGCCACCGTACGGACGAACGCTTCTTCTTCAGTAATCTCCTCAGCGATAAGTGGCGCAATCCCTTCGCGATAGGATTGTTGTAGCGTCGGCATCATGATGAAGGCCGTGAGAAACAGCGAGAGACTGATGATCACCGTGTTGGGCGGAGTTTGCTGCAAGCCGATGGCACTGCGCAAAAGCGAAAAGACGACGACGATACGGGTGAATGAGGTCACGACGACGAGAATTCCAGGCGCCAGGCTGAGGATCGTTAACAAAGCGATCATGCGCAACAGCTGGCCGGTCATCGAGCCGCCCTCGCCGAAATTGAGGTTCAGCTCCTGCGCCACGCCGGCGTTGGGAAAGGCCAGCACCACCGCGCTGAAAAGCACGGCAGCCACAGTTCCCAATCCTGCCGAAAGGATAATCTTGCGGGCGCCGGCGCGCGTCATCGTGAAGCGCTTTTTCCAAATCTGGTGAGGCGAGTAACGGGTTCGTCTTCCGCCGCCTCGGCCTCGTCATCCCATTCCTGTTCTTCCTGGGCCAGCGCTGCGGCGAACTTGGTAGCGGTCGTGCCGCGCTCCTTTTTGCGCTGCCTATTGCCTTCCGTGCCGCGCTCGATAACGACTGCGGAGCCAGTGCCGGTCAGCAGAATAAGGTGCTCGGCTTGATCTCGGCGGACCAAAACCAAGCGGCGTTTCGCGTCTACCGTGCAGGATTCAATTACTGCCAGGCGACGGCTCGCGTTTTTTACACCCATGCCCGGTGCGATTCGGTTGAGAAATCCAAAGCGGCGGACCAGCCAGGCGATGAAGGCGATCATGCCGATCACCAGCACCAGCATCATGATGAAACGCAGATAGGTATCGAATCCCATGCCGGATGCGCAGGCTAGGACTTCGTCGGATTGTTGTAGGCGGAGGTGGCGTAGCGCCGTGATGAAATCTGCTTGAGCTGCTCAGAGGTTTCTCGGTGCACTCGGGCGACGGCTTCATCTAGCTGGCCCATTTCATCAAACAGCACGATCAACGCGTTGCGTTGGGTGAGTGCTTGGTCGCGCGGCAACTGCGACAAACTTTCGCCGATCTCGGCGACCACGGCGGCGAGGCCGCGCAAATCGACAGGCTGGTTGAGGGCGAGGCATTGCTGCCCGGCGCTCACATGCGCGCGCGCGTTAGCAATCAATCGCTCAACGGCGGCGAACTGGCTCACAACGAGCCCTCCGGCGCGTCCAGGTCGCTATCTCTGCCGTGCAGATAGGTCAGGATATCGGCGACGACACTCAGTGCCGCGACCGGAATGAAACTGTCCTCGTCCAGCGTAGCGAGCAGGTCGACGAGGTCTGCGTCGCCTCCTTGGCTGCTCGCGGTATCATCATCAAGTTGGGTTTCGGGAAGTTCGCTCAAGGCTTCATCCTGACTGCACCGGCAGCCCAGATGGCAGCCGTTTCTGTATCAGGAGTATCGCCTCGTTAACCTTAATTTTCGCTTAACATCCGGCGTTTTGACCGCTGCCAAGAGAGCGATTCAGCCGTCTGGCTTGGCCGTGCCGCCGGTTAGTTTTTTGCTGTCGAAGGTAGCGCCTTCGAGGGCATCGCCGGCCCGTGCCGCGTCGATGTTTTCGCGCACGACCTTCTCATGAATTTCCTTGCGCAACACGGTCGCATGTTCCGGAAAAGTGAAGCCGAGCTTTACGGTCCGCCCGCGAACTTCAACCACAGTAACTTCGATGGTGTCGTTGATCACCACCGCATCGCCAATTTTGCGCGTCAAATAGAGCATATTTTCCTGCCAAACCGATCTGCGCCAGCGAGAGTAGCGCGAATCATATAACGGTGTAAGCCCTTATGAATTTTCAAGAAATTGTTTCATGCGCGTTCGTACTTCGGGTGGAATTGATTCGGCCTTGAGCGTGGCGCTATCGCGCCGCGTCCAGGCGCTCGATTGATCGCTGATCAGGCGTGCCTGCTCGCCGCAATGCGCCCTGATCTTCACGGTGAAGGATTTGTTGCCGAGGCGTGAGACCGCCAGACTAAAATCCAACATATCGCCCAGCCTGCTCGGCGCCGGAAATGTTGCCGCCACATTTAGGAGCGGCACGGCACGGATGCCGTCCTCAAAAAACTTGCGATAGGGTAGTTCGAGGGCAGCGGCGAACCATTCCTCCACCAGATCATTGGTCATGACGAAGTAGCGCGGAAAATAGACGATTCCGGCTGGGTCGGTATCGGCGAAGCGGACCCGCCGCGACATGTGAAATAACGCCATAAGTTTTCCGTGAGTTTTCCGCAAGTTTTCTGTGCGTCGCGCCTTAGAGATGGTTGGCGCGGTACCAATCGTTGATCTCGCTGCCGGTCGGGTGCCAGACGTGATCATGCCCGGCAATATATTTGAGCGCCGCCGAAATATGCTTCCAGCGAAACGGCTGGCCGGCAATAAAAGTGTGCAGGCAAATCGGCAGAACGCGAGCATTGTCCGCGCCTTCCTCATAGAGTACGTCAAATTGATCCCGGATCATCTGCCCCATGTCCTCGCCCGTCGCGCCAAAATAAAGCGCGAGCGGCAGATCGTTACACTCCACCGAATAGGGCATTGAAATCAGGCTGCCGGATTTGACGTTCATCTTGAATGGCTGGTCGTCGCAGCAAAAATCACAGAGATATTCGATGCCCGCTTCGGCCAGCAGGTCGGGCGTGTTGTAAGTTTCGGAAACATATGGCCCGAGCCAACCTTTGGGCCGGGTGCCGGTGGATTTTTCGAGCGCTGCCACAACATCGTTGATCAAGCTGCGCTCGGCATCTTCTTCGAGGCCGGGAAGCAATTGCGAATTGTTGTGGCCATGGCCCATCCATTCCCAGCCGCGCTTGTTGCCCTCTTCGACAATTTCGGGATATTCCCGACAGACTTCGCTGTTTAGGCAAACGGTTGCGCGCATGCCGCATTTGTCCAAGCCCTCCATCATGCGCCAAATGCCGACCCGGTTGCCGTAATCGCGCCAACCATAGTTGAGCACGTCAGGTTCGAAGCTGGTGGTCGCTGACGACAACGCCGTGCCCGGTAAATTCTCGGGAAAATGTTCGATATTGATGTACGGCAATACCGCCACGCGGGCGCCGTCGGGAAAGCGCAGCTTCTCGCGCCGCGAGATGGGGCTGTACGGATAGCGTTTGGTCTGGGTCAACATGATCGCGTCCTTTGCTGGGTTTGGCGCGTCAGGCGTGGCCGGTGCGCGCCAGAAATTTGAAGTAACGGTCCTGCTGGGCGCGTAAATCAGTCATCTCCTGGTCGCTGAACCAGCGGCTGAAATCCATCCCCGCCACCGGATAAACCGCGCGTTGGAACTGGCTTTTTTGGTCCATCGGCACGGTCGCATCGATGCCGAGGCCGCCATCGGCAACCGAAATCTGCCCGGTTTTCAGCTCCGAAGGCTGAAACGCCTGACCGCGGCCATATTCGTTGTAAACCACAACATCGCGGCGCGGGCTGACGCGCGATTCGATCGCCCACAGCACGTCTTCGGGCTCCCAAATATCGATATCCTCATCGACCACCACACAAAGCCGCAGGCCGCGATGCACGGTCATGATGGCGCCCATGATATTGCGCTGCATGCCTTCGTCGCTGCGCTTCTGCTTCTTGACCTGAACGACGATGCCGCCCCAGGTGGTGAGGCCGGTAAACCCGGCGACATCTTGCACGAAGCCCGGCGCCATGCGCTCGCACATCTCATAAATCGAGGCGCAGACAAACGGGATGGTGTACCAGATGGCGCCGAAATGCGGGGTGTAGTAGAGCGGCTTGTTGCTGCGATGGGTGATGGCAGTGAGTTCGAACGCGCGCGGCGTGCGGTAGGCGCGGCCCATATAGCGCGCCCATTCCGGATGCAGCGGCGCTTCGCCCTGGCGGCCGAGCTGTTCGGCCTGGTCAGTTTCCCACACCCGTTCGCCCTCGATCACATAACCCTCCAACACCCATTCCGATTGGGCGATGGCATAGGCGTCCACCGTCTTGGCCTTGACCAGGTCGATGGCCGAGCCCTGAAGCGCGCCGGCCATGCCGATCTTATCGGTCTGGCCGGGAAAGATCACCGGATTGAGCGTGCCGACCGCCATCAGCTCGGCGCCGATGGGCGGGCTGCAATTGACGGTGACGGGGATTTTCTTGCCCGGATGGCGCTGGCACACAACGTCGCCTTGGCCGCCCGGCACCATGTTGATAGAGGCGTATTGCTGATTGTCGCGGAACGCCATGCGGTACATCGAGATCGTGTTGCCGCCGTCCGGCACCCACGGCGCTCCAATCAAGTGGCAGCCTGAGCCGAAGATGCGCCCGCCATCCTCGTGGGTGTGGAGGACAATCGGCAGAATATCGGTAACGCGGTCGATATCGCTCGCCAGAATAACCGTTTCCTGTACCGGCGCGTCGTCACTCTCGACATAGTTGGCTTCGATCGGGTTGCGGTAGGCATCCAGAATCTTGTGCTTGATGTCTTTATACTCGTCGACACCGAACAGCTTGGCGGTGCGCTCAGGCGTGGCGTAGAGGTTGGAATACATGCGCGCGTTGGGGTAGTTCTTGATGTTCTCTGCCAGCAGCGCCTTTGAGCCGTCGAACGCTTTGGTGATGGCCGTCATCTCGATCACCGGATCGACCTCGTTTTTGATCGTATGCACTTCGTCGCCGAGCCAATCGAGTGTTGTCCGCAAGCTTTTGAGCGCTTCGATACGCCCCGTCTCTCCACCGTTCGCTGATTTCGTCACGCTGTTGCCTCTTCTTAAATTGATTGCTTTGCCGCTTTGCGCTGCTCGAAGGAAACTATCAATGTGGCCGGGGGCGCGTAAAGGCTCGGGTTGTTGGCCGGGTCTACCATTCTAGATCGAGGGCGCGGGTGAGGAATTCGTTGAGTGGCGCTGTGGTTTCGCAGAATTTGGCGAAGCGCACGATGAAATCAGAGGTGAGCGCGTCTTCCTCAGTGGTCGTTACGGCAAGGATGAAATCTTTGCGTTTCAAATCCTCGATCAACGGATGCTCCGGATCGTAGCCGCGCGGCGGGCGTTTTAGGCTGTCGCCGACCAATTCGCACCCGGCGGCGCTGAGCGCTTTGGCGTTTGCCAGGCGCTTCCAAAGCTTCGGGTCGGCCACCATCGCTTCGCGAATTTTGCCAAGAGTCGAGCTATCCGGGTGCCAGATTCCGGCGCCCATGAACACATTGCCCGGCTCCATATGGAGGTAAAAACCCGGCGTATGGGCATCCTTGGCGCGGACATGGCGGAAATGCGCGCCAGCATGGGTTTTATATGGCGTTTTGTCTTTGGCGAAGCGCTTGTCACGGTGAATGCGAAAGAGCGAGCCGCCGATAGGCCGCGCATCGGCCAGGAAATGCTCGCTGATTTTCTCCAAATGCGGCGCGAATTCCTCGATGAAGCGCAGCATCGGGCCGCGCAACTCTGATTCATAGCGGGGCTTGTTGGCCTTGAACCAGGGCCGCTCATTGTGCTTTTTCAAATCGCGTAAATATTTGAACAGCGACGGCTCAAAGCGGAAATTTTCGCTCATAACGACTTGCTTCCCCAACTTCCGAGGCGGGGCTTGCCCGCCCGCGTATGCTGTAGTTCTATCCTGATCCAACCGCGCATGGGAGATATTTTGCAAAAGGTCGTGATCGGAATAACCGGGGCCAGCGGGGCCGTCTTGGGCGTGCGCACGCTCGAAGCCTTCGCTGCTGCCGGGGTCGAGACTCACCTTGTCGTCAGCAAATGGGGCCAGCAGACGCTCGAGCATGAGACCGCGCTCAAGCTTGATGATCTTCGCGCCAGAGCGACTCAGCTCTATGGTTCCGGCGATATGGCGGCTGCGATTTCTTCGGGCTCGTTCCGCACCATGGGCATGGTGATCGCACCCTGTTCGATGCACAGCCTAGCGGCGATTTCTCTCGGCATGGGTGAAAATTTGGTGCACCGGGCGGCGGATGTCATGCTCAAGGAACGCTTGCCACTAGTGCTGGTGCCGCGCGAGACGCCGCTCAACGACATTCATTTGGAGAACATGCTGCGCCTGAGCCGCATGGGGGTGCGCATCCTGCCGCCCAACCCGGCATTCTATAATCATCCCGAAAGCATCGAGGACATCGTGGATCACATCGTTTCACGCATCCTCGACCAGTTCGGGGTTGCCGCAGATTTTTCACGGCGCTGGGATGGCTCGATGCGGCGCGCGCAGTAATTTAGGAAACTATTCAGCGATTTAGAGAGGAATACGGAAGTGGCGAACAAAACGAGCAAGGCTAAAAGCAAGAGAATAGGCTGGGGAATTATCGGTTCAAGCGGCTGGGCCGAACATACTTTCTCGCCGGCGATTGAAGCGGCGAGGGGGTCGGAGCTGCGCGCGGTTCTAGCCTCAACCCGGAAAAAAGCAGAAGATTTTTGTTCGCGCCACGGCATTGAGGGCGGCTATTCCAAGCTGGCTGATTTCGTCGCCGACAAATCTATCGATGCGGTGTGGATTTGCGGGCCCAACAACATGCACAAAGCGCACGCCGTGGCGGCGCTGGCCGCTGGCAAGCATGTGCTGTGCGAGAAGCCGATGGCGATCTCGCCGGCCGACTGCCGGGCGATGATGGCTGCCGCCAAAAAGGCGGGCCGCAAATTGCAAATCGCCTACAACACGCGCCATCACCCCAAACTCCAGGCGGTCCAGAAAGATTGGATGGCCGGGCGCTACGGCAAGCCGGTACATGGTCGCTGCCATCTCTACTATCCCTATCCGGTCAAGCTCGGCGGCTGGCATTCGCGCGATAAAGAGGTCGGCGCCTGGGTTTATGGCGATATCGGCACACATTTGATTGACCAATTACGCTGGTTTCTTGGTGACGCTAAAAAGGTGATGGCGGCGCATAGTTCGAGCCCAAGCTGGGGCTACAGCACCCCCGATCACACGGCGGCGATGATATCCTTCAAGAATGGCTCGGTCGGTTCGCTGACGGCCTCGACCGGTCTTGCGCCGGGCAAGGCGCGCCTCGAATTTTACGCCGAGAATGGCTATGTCATTGTCGAAAATGGTTTGCTCGGGCTTGAAGGATCGCTCACCACAGGCCTCAAGAATGGTAAGGAGCGGACGGTCAAGTTGCCCGCGACCCCGACCTATAAGCTTCAGGTTGAGGCGTTCGGGCGCCACATTTCAAGCGGCGCGCCGTTTCCACTGACGCCCGAAGATGGTTTGGCCAATGTACAATTGATCAGCCAAGCACGCGGCTGGTAAGTCGCGCATTTGGCAGCAACAGCAAAAAAAATTAGGTGACATTCATGGCGTCGGACGAAATGCATTATCTCACTCTTCTCGAAGCCGGGCGGAAAATAAGCAGCGGCGAGATTTCTTCGCTCGAGCTGACTGAAACGATGCTGGCCCGCGTTGAAAAGCTCAACGCCAGCCTGCACCCCTATGTGACGGTTCTCGGAGAAACGGCCCGGGCCGAGGCAAAACACGCCGACGCCGAGTTGGCGCGCGGCGAGACGCGCGGGCCGATGCATGGCGTGCCAATTGCGGTAAAGGATTTGATGGCCATTGCGGGCGTGCGCACCAGTGCCGGCATGCCGATTCTCAAGGACCGCAAGCCGGATCACGATGCCACCGTGGTGACGCGTCTGCGCGCCGCCGGCGCGGTCATTCTCGGCAAGCTCGAACTGACCGAAGGTGCCTATGCGGCACACCATCCGGATATCACCGATCCAGTGAACCCGTGGAACGCCGATTATTGGCCCGGCGTCTCGTCGAGCGGCTCCGGCGTTGCCACCGCCGCCGGACTCTGTTTCGGCTCGCTTGGCACCGATACCGGCGGCTCGATCCGCTTTCCTTCGCTCGCCTGCGGCGTGGTCGGGCTGAAGCCGACCTGGGGGCGGGTGAGCCGGTATGGCGTCTATCCGCTGTCAGAAACGCTCGATCATATCGGCCCCATGACACGCAGCGTCGGCGATGCGGCGGCGATGCTGGGCGCACTTGCTGGCGTCGATGCGCAAGACCCGACGTCTCTCACCGCCGAGGTGCCGGACTATCTCGCTGCGCTGGCGGATGGCATGCGCGGGCTCAGAATTGGCGTCGACGAACAATTTAACAGCAGCGGTGTCGATGCTGCGGTGACCGACGCGCTGAACACTGCGATCAATGTTCTGCGCGGCGAAGGTGCGCAGATTCAGGCGGTGACGATGCCGCCGCATGATGACGTCGTCGACAGCTGGATACCGATCTGCTCCGCCGAGGCAGCGCTGGGGCACAGCGAAACCTATCCGTCGCGGGCGAGTGAATATGGCCCGGTCATGGGCGGCTTGCTGGAAACCGGTGTCGCTCTCAGCGGTGCCGATTACGCGCGCGCGACCATCCATCGTCGGAATTACAGTGGCCAGTTGGCAAAATTATTCGACGACGTTGATCTTATCGCTGCGCCATCCATGCTCGTGCCGACGCCTCGCCTGGACGGCATGGATGAATTGTTGGGCGCGCCCGGCGCGTTGGAGCGGCTGATCCGTTTCACCTCACCCTTCGACCATAGCGGTAGCCCAACCTTGTCTTTGCCTTGTGGCTTTACAGAAGCGGGAACGCCGCTTGGCTTTCAACTAATCGGCCGGCATCTCGGCGAGGGAGTTCTCCTGCGGGCCGGACACGCCTTCGAGCGCGCGACGGTGTGGAACGATCGCCACCCGAATGTTTAGCCCATACCCCCGAAGGATTAACCCATAACAAAGGACACTGCCTTGATTGCTTGTCGAAGTGCCGCTGAAATTGCCGCTGCCGTTGCCGCAGGAGAGAGCACTGCGCTTGCCGAGACAGAGTTGGCTTTGTCCCGTGTCGCGGCGCGTGAAGACAGCGTCCATGCATGGCGATTTATCGATCCGGAATTGGCCCGCAGCAAAGCCCGCGCTGTCGACGCGGCGGCGCTGAAGGGTCCGCTCGCGGGCGCCGGTGTTGGCCTGAAGGACATCATCGACACCGCCGATATGCCGACCGAAAATGGCGTCGACACCGATAAGGGACGGCAGCCAACGCAAGACGCTACGGCGGTCACGCGTCTGATGGCGGCCGGCGCGGTGATCATCGGCAAGACCGTGACCACCGAATGCGCCTTTCTCACGCCGCGCGAGACGGTTAACCCGCATGATCCAGAACGCACGCCGGGCGGCTCGTCGATGGGCTCGGGTGCGGCGGTCGGCGGTGGCATGGTGCCGCTCGCGCTCGGCAGTCAAACCGTGGGCTCGGTGTTGCGTCCGGCGTCGTTCTGCGGCGCCTGGGCGATGAAGCCGACCTGGGGCCTTTTGCCACGCAGCGGTATGATGGCGCTCTCACACATACTCGATCATATCGGCGTCTATGGCCGCTCAGCCCGCGATTTGGCGCTTATCATCGATGCGCTCTCGGGCGATGATGGAAAAGACCCGGCCAGCCAAGGGGTGAAGCCGAGCCGCCTTGCCGCCGGCCTGAGTGGGCAGCCGGTGGCCAAACCGCGCTTTGTCATGTTGCGCGATTATGCGTGGCCGGACCTTGAGCCCTCGAGTGTGAAATTGTTCACAGACTTGGCTGATCGCCTGGGCGCGCCGGTTGTCGAGATGCCGCCGCTTTATGACGATATCTTCGATGTCGCGCAGGATGTTATGGCGCGCGATGCGGCGTATAATCTTGGCGAGCGCTGGCGCACCGCCAGCGAGTTGATTTCACCGGGTCTGCGCGAATGGTTCGTGCGCGGCTACTCACTGAGCGCGGATAAATACCTCTCCCGCATCGACGCGCTACAGAAAATGCGCATGGCGTTTCCCGCCGTGATCGGAGATTTCGACGCCGCCATCGCGCCGGTGACGGCCGGCGAGGCGCCGAAGGATTTGAGCAACACCGGCAATCCCAAATTCTGCCTGCCATGGACCACGATCGGCGTGCCGGCGATCAGCGTACCCGCGCTCAAAGGCCCAGCTGGCATGCCCGTCGGCGTACAAGTGATCGGCCGCCGCGGCGCCGATCTGGAGACTCTCCGCGCTGCGCAATGGCTCGGCGAGGAACTCGGCGCCGAGATGGTGTAGCAGCGTCAGACGGCAAACGCGATGAGCGCCATCGATCCCGCCAGTATGGACGGCTATCGTCCGCTTCTGCGCGGGCGTCGTCATATGGCCGTGGCCGGCCATTACCTTGCCGCCCAGGCCGCCTTAAAAATATTGGAAGCGGGCGGAAATGCCGTCGATGCCGGCGTCGCCGGCGGTCTCGTTCTCAATGTGGTGCATAGCGAATATGTAAACTTTGCCGGCGTGGCACCAATCATGATCTACCGCGCCGAGTCACGCAGGGTCGAGACCATCAGTGGCCTCGGGCCGTGGCCCGCAGCCATGTCGCCTGATCTGTTCCAACGTGAATATGGCGGAGAAATTCCCGAAGGAGTATTGCGCACCGTGGTGCCCGCCGCACCTTGCGCCTGGATCAGCGCGCTTCAGCGCCATGGCACGATCAGCTTTGCCGAGGCCGCCGCTCAAGCCATTGAGTTCGCCGCCCAGGGCTTTGTGATGTATCCTTTCATGGCCAATATTCTGGCCCAGCATGAGGCGGATTATGCGCGCTGGCCATCGAGCGCCGAAATTTATCTGCCCGGCGGCGCACCGCCCAAGGTCGGCGACGTGTTCGTTCAACGCGATCTTGCGGCGAGCCTCAGCTACATGGCGGAAGAAGAGCAGGCGGCGGCCGGGAAGGGACGTGTAGCCGGCCTGGAGGCGGCGCGCGATGCCTTTTACTGCGGCGACCTCGCGCAAAAAATTCTCGGCTACCATCGCGAAAATGGCGGCCTCCTATCGGCCACCGACCTGGGCGAATTCAGAAGCGCGGTCGAAGCGCCGGTGCGCCAGCGGTTCCTCGATAGCGATATCTATACCTGCGGCGCGTGGTGCCAGGGGCCGGTCTTGGCGCAGACACTATCACTGCTCAATACAGACGCGTTGCACACCATGGGGCACAATACACCGGCCTATATTCACCATTTGTGCGAGGCGCTGAAACTCGCCTTCGAAGACCGCGAGCGTTATTACGGCGATCCGCGCTTCGTCGATGTGCCACTGGAGCGTCTGCTGTCGCCAGATTATGCAGCGGCGCGACGCGCCCTCATCGACGCCGGACGGGCGCGTGAGGAAAGCCGTCCGGCCAGCGCCGATGAGCCGCCGCTACCGCGCGATACCTCATATATTTGCGTCATCGACAAAGACGGCAACGCATTCTCCGCCACGCCGAGCGATGTGTCCTACGACACGCCGGTGATCCCCGGCACCGGTTTCTGCCCGTCATCGCGTGGCTCGCAATCCTGGGCCGATCCGGCGCACCCGTCCGCCGTCGCGCCCGGCAAGCGCCCGCGCCTCACGCCCAATCCGGCTATGGCGATCCGCGCCGGCGAATTCGTCATGCCATTCGGCACGCCGGGCGGCGATGTGCAATGCCAAGCGATGCTCCAGGTGCTGATGAATATCTTGCTCTTCGGCATGAACCCGCAAGCAGCCGTAGAGGCGCCGCGCTTTGCCACCTACAGTTTTCCCAATTCCTTCGCCCCGCATGATTGCTATCCGGCGCGGTTGAATTTGGAAGCGCGCATCGCTCCGCAAGTGGAAACTGAATTGGCGGCGCGGGGGCATGACGTTCGGATGTGGCCGGAATGGAGCCCGCTTTCCGGCGCGGTGTGCTTAATATATCAGGATCTTGAGCGTCGCACTCTGGCTGGCGCTGCTGATCCGCGCCGCCCGGCGATGGCGGCCGGGCGCTAGGCAGCAGACCTCAGGTCGAGAACAATCTTCACCGCATGCGTGCGGTTGGCCGCGCCGAGTTTGCGCAAAATCCCCTTCATATGGAGTTTCACCGTGACCACCTGAAGGTTGAGGACAGTGGCGATTTCTTTGTTCGATTTACCTTCGATGAGCTGTTCGAGTACTTCGGTCTCGCGCGGCGTGAGGCCGCGCAGCGGGCTGTCGCGCGGCACATCGTCGCCACTTGCGGCGCTGCCGGCTTCGTCATAGAGCGCTGAGGGGATGAACTTCTCGCCCGACATGACGAGGCGCAGCGCGTTCAGCATGGCATCACCGCCGAGCGTCTTGGGTAAATAGCCGTTTGCGCCATGCTCGAGCGCGTTCGTCATGTCCTGGCGGCGGATCGATCCCGAAAGCATCACGATCGGCGTATCGGGATAGCTTTTGCGCATCGCGTCGAGGCCATCGAAGCCCGAGCCTCCCGGCATGTTGAGGTCGAGGATAATCAGATCAAGCATCGCCGTGCCGGCGGCTATTTCGGCTGCCTGGTCATAGGTCTCGGCTTGCAGAACTTCGACTTCGTCGTCGAGACGCAAGCAGTAGAAAGCTAGCCCGGATTATTCATGACGGCCACCGGATTTGAGCGGGGCGAGCGGTAGCGGCCGGGTTTCCGACG
>JAQBTG010000014.1 GCA_027624955.1 Pseudomonadota bacterium | reverse complement strand
ATTTCCGTTATGACACACTTACTTTAAATGTGTGACTTTTTCGCCACACCCCCCATACGCCATTCAGTCTACTTTATGCCTTTAAAAGCTGCGCTGAACCCTTTAAGGCTTGCCTCGACGACACTGACCTGCTCAGTCCCCCAGGGCCTAAAACCAACCTTTATTGTGACTCCTTTTGTAAAGGTTTCCAATATTGGCGCCGTCAACGGAAGACTTCCCGCACAGCCGGCTTGTGTGCATTGCAGGTATGCAACGGGAATCTCTGCACCCTTATCCACTCGCAAGACGGCCCCCGGACGCAGGTCAACGCCCAAGGGCATGTCCACACTTAGGTAGGGGCTGCGTTTTTTCGTCTTTTGATTCTCTACATAAATGACCGTCAGTGCAACGACCCGGCCAATGGTCTGCGTTTTTCCGTCGACCACCTTATTCATAAAGTGCTGCTGCACAATCCGGCAGGTCTCGGCTTTCTTTTCATCGCCACACACCTTCTGCCAAATCGGCGCTTCCTGTGCGTGTGCCGCAGGCACATGCCCGAAAACAGACATAAACACCCCCATGAGTGCAGCGATGCCAACAGCCCGAACGCCACCCTTAGACAAAATCTTCATCGTAAACCCATACATTTTCAAACGTGTAACTCAAGAGCCTGTTGCAAAATGGCCCAAGATTTGTGGAATGCATAGCTGAATTTGCGCTTTTTCGCAACTGTAATGGCTCAGGTGTAATGGTTCTGGATGAATTGGATTGAGTTAACGTAATATTTCAAGACATTAGAGCCAAAACGCTAATCGCAAAGGCAAAACAGGCCCAACCCGGCTACTTCGCCCTCCTCCCAAATTTCTCCGCCGTCCGCATTGCCCCAAGGCCAAGCAGCGACAAAAAAACGGTAACCAGTGTTTCCGTCCCCGACAACTTTGGCAATTCTGTCGTATGGGGGAAGAAATTGACCGAGATCCAGGTCAGCAGGTCAAACAGGATGAAGTGCCACAGCAACGCGAAGCCACAGACCCAGCCAATAAAGGGTCGCCAGCCCGCGACGAAGATGGAGCGGTGGCCAGCCTCGATCTTGTTAAGTTCGATCTGAGCCAGACTTGACTGCATCATCATCTTGGCCTTAATGATCTCCGCAGCTTTCTTTTCATCGTCGGTCTCAACGAAGCGGTCGATGATATTGGCGACGGTGTGCCGTAGGTGGTTTCTCGTTTGAGCAGCAGTGTTGCGCTCGAACCATAGGCTCGCGACATAAACGTCTCCTGTTGTTGAGTTGCGCTCAGCCCAAGGAATTAACCCAATGGGCTGGTTGTTTCGTATTCGACGGTTACGGTCATCACACCGGACTTGATGGCCGGGGCTCCTGCCACCGCTTCGGTATTAATTTCCGGGCGGCCATAGGTCATACCGAAAGCAAGACCGCCGAGGGTGGGCTCAGCCTCCAGAGCGGTGCCGATCGCCTGTACTAAGCCATCAAAGGCTGCATCGCGGGCTGTTGCGTTGCCATCTTCAATGTAGAGTTCGATCTCGATGCCGTGGCTGTAGTAAACAACGCCAAAGCCCCCAAGCGCGGTCTCGGGTTCACCCGGATCGCCATCGCGCAGCACAATCAAGCCGCCGGTTGGGATTTTCTCTGGTACGGCAGTGTTGCGCTCGATCTTGGCGTTCGGCACGGTTATGAGCAGAGTTTTGATAGCCTCAAGAATCCGTTCTGTTCTGCTCATTTATAAATTCCTTGAAAAAGGCACCGTTTTGACGTACAAATAGAATTAGCAAGAAAAGGATCAAAGCCATGACGGCAACAGCGATTTCAAAAACCCAACGCGTTAACCTGCGTCTCAATGATGATGCCAAACACACCATTGAGCGCGCGGCCTCATTTGAGGGCAAAACGGTTAGTAAATTTATTCTCGCAAGCGCTCTGGCGTCTGCAGAACAGACAATCCATGAGCATGAAACCATGACCCTCAGCAAGCGGGATGCTGAGACTTTCTTTAATGCGTTATCTAAACCGGTCAAATTCAACACCAAACTGTTCGCGGCTCTTAATGAGCATGATCAGCGCGTTGTTTCTAAATGACGGATAAGCCAGACTTGGTGATTGAGCCGCTTGGGAAAAAACATAACCGAGCGGCTTTTTCTTGTGGCACCGATGAACTCGACACCTATCTCCATCGACAGGCTTCTCAAGATACCAAGAGACGCATTGCCAGAATTTTTGTCCTTCGCTCCGTAGCAGACGACCAAACGGTTCTCGGCTATTACACACTAAGCGCCCTTTCGATTGATCTTTCTTCTCTGCCAAGTGACATTGCCAAAAGACTACCCAAGCACCCCGTCCCGGCTGCGTTGATCGGTCGACTAGCGGTCAGCACAAAATCTCAGGGCGCAGGCTTTGGAAAGGTCCTCTTAGCCGACGCCATAAAACGAACACTTGCCCTTAGTGATGAGATCGCTGTTTACGCCATGGTTGTCGACGCCTTGAACGCAGACGCTGAAGCGTTTTACCAAGGTTTCGGCTTCACTAAATTAAGCACAGCCACAAATCGTCTGTTTTTACCGCTAAAGTCCATCTGACCGCATCATTTGCTGCTCAATCAGCCTCGGCAGTTGCCGTTCCCAACGCTTGGCTTCCCGCATCACATCCAGCCGTTTCTTGAGCCGCACCGTAAGCGTCCGGGGAACCCGCCCTATTTGACGGCGTCGATTTCTGCGAAGGTTTCTGCCTGATGGTGGGTGATAGTGTCCACTATCGTTGGTGGACACCAAGTGGATTTACGGATGCTGAAGAAGCGACGAATTCGTCGGCGGTGGGAAGACGTTGAGAAGATCCGGATTGTAACGCAGACGCGGGTTCCAGGTGTTTCGGTTTCACAGGTTGCCCGTCGCTACGATGTGAATGCTAATCTGGTTTTCAAATGGCTCCGTGAGCCACGTTTCAATCCGCCGCCGGAAGAAGAACTCAACGCATCATTTCTTCTGGTAGAGGTGGTCGCATCGAAGGCTGTCATTGATCTGCCTGTCATCGACGCTCCGATTATTGAGACGCCGGTCATTAGCTCTGGGGCGTCTGAATCACAGGTCGAGATTGTTCTACCCACGGGCCATCGCATCAACGTAAGCGGCGCATATGATCCCGATGCGCTCTGCCGTCTTGTACGGGGTTTGGCTTCATGATCCCGGTTCCGGCATCGACAAAGGTCTGGTTGGCGTGCGGTGTCACGGACATGCGCAAGGGGTTCGCGGGTCTTTCGGCGCTGGCCGAGACGGTGCTTGATCGCGATCCGTATTCCGGCCACCTGTTTGTGTTCCGGGGCCGCCGGGGGGATCTGATTAAGGTGATCTGGTGGGATGGCCAGGGGGCGTGTTTGTTCAGCAAACGCCTGGAGCGTGGCCGGTTCGTGTGGCCGTCGCCGTCGGACGGCAAACTTGTGATCGGGAGCGCGCAATTGGCGATGCTGTTGGAAGGGATCGACTGGCGCATGCCGCAACGAACGTGGCGCCCCCTGACGGCGGGGTAATGATGCGTAAAATCGTGTCACGGCAAAGGTTTATCAGTGTCTTGGGATTCCAATGCGAGACCGCACCTGATAGATTACAGGTATGCTCGACAACGCCCAAAACCTCCCCAATGAACCTGCCGCCTTGAAGGGTTTGGTGACCTCGCTGGCCTCGGAAGTGAAGTTCCAGGCGTTGTTGATTGAGAAGCTCAGGCATCAATTGGCCGGGATGCGCCAGCATCGCTTCGGGTCGAGCTCCGAGGCCCTGGACCAATTGGCATTAACGCTGGAAGACGAAGAGATTGCCGCCTCCGCGCAAGACCCCGAGCCAGACGACGCCGATACCGATCAGGAGGTAGCGCCAAAGGGCAAGCCCCGGCGTAAGCCGCTGCCCGGTCATCTCCCGCGCAACGAGACAACACTGTCACCGGGCGATTGCTGTGGGGACTGCGGCGGTTCGCTAAAGACACTTGGGGAAGATGTCACGGAGGAATTAGAATATATCCCCGGACGCTTTGTCGTGAACCGGATCGTACGTCCGCGCATGGCCTGCACCTGCTGTGAGGCCTTCCATCAAGCGGCTCTGCCGTGGCGGCCCATCGAGCGGGGCCGTCCGGGTCCGGGTCTTCTGGCTCATGTGTTGGTTTCCAAATATGGCGATCACTTACCGTTGTACCGGCAAAGTCAGATATACAATCGCGATGGCGTTGATCTGGATCGCTCCACCCTGGCCGACTGGGTTGGTAAATCCACCGCGCTGCTTGAGCGTTTAGCGGAGGCCATTGGGAGCCATGTTCAGAAGGGCCAGGCTCTCTTCGCCGATGATACGCCGGTGAAGTTACTGGCTCCGGGTTCTGGCAAAACCAAGACCGCCCGGCTTTGGGCCTATGTCCGCGATGAACGGCCCTGGGGCAGAGAAGCCCATCCCGCCGCATGGTATCGGTTCTCGCCGGACAGAAAGGGTGTTCGCCCAAGCGAACATCTGGCCGCCTACGAGGGCTTCATGCATGCCGACGGCTATGCCGGGTTCAATGACCTCTACCGCACGGGCAAAGTTACCGAAGTCGCCTGCATGGCTCATATCCGCCGTAAGTTCGTCGATATTCACAAAGCCCAGGGATCGGCCATTGCCGAAGAGGCCATAAAACGTATCGCCAAACTCTATGGCGTGGAAAAGGAAGTCCGGGGCCAACCGCCCGACCAACGGGTGAAGGCCAGGCAGTCCAGATCCAAAGCCATCTTCGACGACCTGGAAGCATGGCTGCACGCCCAACTGACCCGGATATCCGGCAAATCCCCGCTGGCCGGTGCTATTCGCTATGCCCTGACACGCATGAAGAAGCTGCGCCCGTGGCTCGATCACGGCTTTCTGGAATTGGACAACAACACCGCCGAGCGGTCCATGCGGCCCATCGCTTTGGGTCGTAAGAATTATCTCTTCATGGGGTCCGAGGGCGGCGGCAAATCAGCCGCCATCGCCTACACGTTGATCGAAACGGCGAAACTCAACGGTGTTGATCCGCAAGCCTGGTTGACCGATGTTCTGGGCCGCATCGCCGAGCATAAAATCACCAAACTCGACGATCTCATGCCGTGGCGTTACGCTGAAGCATCAGCGTAACAGGGACCTCCGTCCTGGGGTAGGGCGGCGTCGCCGGACGGTTACTTTCGATCCAACAGCCGACGCACCGCCCTCCTTGGGTGGGCCTCAGCGGATCTCGCGAATTCGACCTCCTCGCTCAGACATGCACCATCTTCGAAGCCGATGCCGTGCGACCGCTCAGCGGCTATTTAGCAAGCCTGTCGGCGCTTCCCGAATCTCTTGTCTCGCGCTTTCTGGCCGCACCCGACACCGCTGCACTTGCGATATTGTGCCGGTCCCTTGGTTTGACGCGAAACGCATTCGAGGCGTTGACGCTTTGCTGCGCACCCACATTGGACGAAGTCTGCCTGGCACCAGCCTCAGTGTTGTTCGACGCCTTGTCGCGCTCGCGAGCACAACGAATTGTCGACCATTGGCGACATTGCGAGCCGGCTGGCGACGGACCGGCACGCTTTCCCGTTCTCGGGTTTCGCCAAGACGCCTAATCTCACGCTGCTATTCAGGCAGCGCCAAATGCAGTTCGGCGCCGCCAAATCCATGCTCCGAATCGCCGCCCCGGATAATGACTTCCCTAATCGTCGGCGAAATTTCGACACCTGACAGGCTGCGCGTAAATGGCTGCTCCCCGACATGCGGATGCAGCAGCACCCGCTCCGCCAACAGTGTGCCGTTCGGGGCCAGCACTTCCCAACGATCTGCGTAGTGATCCCAGCCGCTATCGTCATGCTGAAGCGTGACGCTAAAGCGAAATGTGCCGTCCGCGCTCCGCTGCGCCTCGGCGTTGAGCACATCAGCTTCCCCGGCCCAGAGCGCCGCGCTCAGGCCAAAGCACAACACCAATACTAAAAGAACCGCTGCATAACTCCGCATCATATTTCTCTCTCCGCCTTCAATTGCGCGTCCTAAACTCACAGCGATCCCACCGTAAATCTCAGGGCTAGTCACGCACTAAATGATCCTACATGATGTGTTCAAGAGGCCTGTCGCCAACACAAAGGCCACAAAAAGAGCGGTCGACAAGCATATCGGCGATTCCGTGATGTGCGTCTTTCGCGCGCCGGTCACGCATGATTGTGATCCGGAGCGCGCCGTCCGTGCGGCGATCACAGTGCCTTGGCCCCTGATCAACATTAACCTATAGGGTGAACACATGGATCTCGGCATCAAAGGCAAGCAGGCGATCGTCTGCGCATCGAGCAAGGGGCTGGGGCGCGCCTGTGCCATTTCCTTGGCACGAAACGGCGTTTCCGTGGTGATCAACGGGCGTGATGAGGACGCGCTCGCGGCTACTGCGCGCGACATAAAAAATCTTTCTGATGTTTCTGTCACCGCGGTGCGCGCCGATATCAGCACGCTGGAGGGACAGCGCGCGCTTCTCGATGCCTGTCCAAATCCAGATATTTTGGTCAACAACAATGGCGGGCCGCCGTTCAAGGATTTCCGCGAACTTGACCGCGAAGCCATGGTTGACGGCGTCATCATGAACATGATCACACCAATAGAATTGATTCAAAAAATTATCGACGGCATGGCCGAACGCAAATTCGGGCGCATCGTCAATATCACCTCGATTTCAGTGGTGATGCCGATTCCCGGGCTCGATCTGTCAAGTGCGGCGCGTGCCGGCCTCACCTCGTTCCTGGCCGGCGTGGCGCCAAAAGTGGCCGCGCACAATGTCACGATAAACAATATTCTGCCGGGTTTCTTCCTGACAGATCGGCACAACGCGGCGCTGAAGCAGGCCATGGACGAGCGTGGCTTGAGCCGAGAGGAAGCCATCGCCGAACGCGCCGAGGTGGTCCCCGCCAAGCGCTTCGGCGACCCGGAAGAGTTTGGAGAAGCCTGCGCCTTTCTATGCGCGGCGAGCGCCGGCTATATCACGGGACAGAATCTGGTGATCGACGGTGGTCGTTTTCCGGGCGCGTTCTAGCCGGTCGGTCTTTTGGCAGCGCCCGGCCGCTATTCCGCGTCGGCGGCGACCTGCATACGGACGATAACGTCGGGATCCTTCACCCCGCCGCTGTCACCTTTGCCCTTCTTGATCTTATCGACGAAATCCATGCCTTCGCTCACCTGGCCCCAAACGGTATATTGCCCGTCCAGCCATTTTGACGGCGCGAAGACAATGAAAAATTGGCTATCGGCACTGTCGGGCTGTTGCGAACGCGCCATCGAAACGGTGCCGCGCACATGGGTTTCTGAGGAGAATTCGGCCTTAATATTTTTGCCAGAGCCGCCGGTTCCCCGCCCGTCTGGATCGCCGGTTTGCGCCATGAAGCCGTCAATCACACGGTGAAACTTCAAACCATCGTAAAAGCCTTCCCGGGTCAGCTCTTTGATCCGCGCCACATGGTTCGGCGCAAGGTCAGGGCGGAGCTCAATCACCACGCGACCATCCTTTAGATCGAGATAAATCGTATTTTCAAGATCACGAGCGTTTGCGTTAGACGTCATAATTCCTATTCCTATTCCGGCTATCACCAACCAGCGCACCAAAAACCACATTTATTCTCTCCTCGACGGCGTCCCTCTGGCAACGCTGCACAAGAGGGTGATTGTCACCATTTCAATCTGAACCTGCGCATACTTACTCGCCACATTGGCAATTCCTGCTACGATGGCGCCATGCGCTCAGTTCTTCTCGCCGCTGCAATTATGGCCTTATTTATCTCCGCGGCAACAGTCGCGCGCGCCGACAATGAGAATATGCTCGGCGACGCACGGGCCCTCTTTACGTCCGGAGAATATTTGCCAGCAGCGGACAAGGCGCGTGCCGCGGGCAATGCCGACGGCCTGGCGCTGGCGACGCAAATTACGTGCTATTACGGCCATTATCTAGCGCCCGAAGAGGAGCGGCTGGCGCTCTTTGAAGGCGCCATTGAAATGGCGGCGGCGGCGCTGGAACTCGACCCCAACAACGCCTTTGTACGCGTGCAGAACGCCCATGCGCTGGGGCGCTATTCACAGCAGATTGGCGTCGTGGAAGCGATCAGCGAAGGCCTGGCGAGCAAAGTGCGCGATCAAATCGACGCAGCGTTGGCGTTGGAGCCAGACAATGCCTCGGCACATATGCTTCTGGCCAATTGGCACGCAGCGATTATCAATAATTCAGGCCTTCTTGGGCGCATGATTTACGGCGCCGAAGAGGAAGAAGTCTTCGCCCATTACGCCGAGGCGTTACGGATTTCGCCGGCAGATGCGCAAATTCGCATCGAGTTCGCGAGAGCCATTCTAGAACTGGACAGTGAGAGCAATGCGGCGCTCGCCCGGGAACAGCTCGACACCGCCCTGGCCATACCGGTGCAGAGCGCTTTCGGCGAAGTATTGCGCGGCGAAGCAACGGCGCTCTTAAAAAGCCTTGCCGCCAAATAGAACGACAAATCCGCGATCAACCTTATTCGTCTGCGCGCGAGATTCTGCCTTCTAATTTAGGGGCGACGGGGGAACGCGCATTAAGATAGGCCACCGCCGAATCAGCGAGCACCGGGCCGAAATCATAAGCTTCTATCGCATTGTCGCGCAGCACTACGTAACCGTCGCCGCCACGGCGCAGAAAATTATTGCTCACCACGCGGTAAATCCGGGTTTGGTCGAGCGGCGCATAGGTGCCGTCGGCGCCACGGATTTCGGCCTGGCGCACCCGATCGCCCGCCAAGCGCGACGGGTCCCAACGAAGCGCAAACCCGCCACTTGCGGAAAGGCGCCGCTGCCGGGCCGTGATAGGCCTATCTCCAGCGCCTTCACCACATCGCGGCCGCGCAACCCGAACGTGGCCAGCGTGTTGCCAAAGGGGAGAACCTGCAAGACATCGCCCCGGGTAACCGCTCCGGCCGGCACTCCGGCGCGAATGCCACCGCCATTCGCGATGGCTATCTCGCTGCCTTCACTGGCGGTGCGCCACAGCATGATATCGGCCAGCATATTGCCGAGCGCGCATTCGCCGTTGCGACAGGTTTCGTTGCTAAGCGCTCTGGCAGAGGCGCCGACCACTTCGTTTCTGATTTCGTGTAACGGCTCATTCAGCTTGGCCACCAGGGCGGCGACGCTGGGCTCCTCCGGGATATTGTTGTCCATCAGAATCGGCGCGCCGTGCCAGGCGCTGAGCCGCCCAACGGCGTCGAAGGAGACATCCAGCCGGCCGAGATATCGGCTCCATTGATAGGCCTGGACGACCAGCACCGTTTCGCCGCCGGGTGATGTCACCAGAGTCGGATAGGGCCCGGCGGCGGTTGGGTCGTCGCTCGACAAATAAGTATGCGAATGGCCGCCAACGATGATGTCGATGCCGTCAACGGCGCGCGCCAAATCCATATCGCGCCAATAGCCAACATGGCCAAGGGCAATGATCTTGTCGATTCCCATGCGCTGCAAGGCAGCCACCGCTTCTTTTAGGGATTCGGTCAAATCGGCAAACTGAATATGGCGGCCGGGGCTGGAAATGCTCGGCGTCTCCTCGGTGATCAGGCCGATCACGCCTAACTTCTCGCCGCCAAACTCGAGCACCGTCCAGGGAGCGACGCGTCCGGCGAGTTGGGTATCGGCGGAGACATCCATGTTGGCTGCCAGCAAAGGGAAGTCGATGCGCCCGGCGAAGCGGGCCAGGGTTGCGGGGCCGTTGTCGAATTCGTGATTGCCGACCGCCATGGCGTCATAGCCGAGACGGTTCATCACTTGGGCGGCGGCTTGGCCGCTATAGTAGGTGAAAAATAGCGTTCCCTGGAACTGGTCGCCGGCATCGAGCAGCACCACATTGCCGCCTTCAGCGCGGATCGAATTTATCGCACTGGCGTGGCGCGCGGCGCCGCCTAAGCATTTGTTTTCACTGATATGTTGGGCATTGCATGCAGAGCCGAAGGGGGGTGTTGCGGCGAGGCGACTATGCACGTCATTAGTGTGCAATATGGTTAATTTCAACTCTCCAGAGAATGCCGGCGCGGCGAGCGCAAACACACACAGCGCCAGCACACCTAGCGCCAGCGCGACTCCCCAGGATCGACACATTCGGCGCAAGCGTTTAATCCAGATAGCGCACTTGGTCGGAGGCGAACAGGGCGCTCCAAGAATCAGGTATTTTGAGGCCGCCCTCCACTTTGGCTTCCATTTCCGCTTCGGCAACGAGCACCTGCCGGAGCTTTTCGATAACCATATCGAGCAAGGCCATCGGCACGATCACCACGCCATCGCTATCGGCGACGACGATATCGCCGGGATGGACGGTGGTGCCGCCGATATGGACCGCCAGGCCGGCGCTGCCGGGACCGGTGCGCGACGGCGAATCGGGATTAACGGCGGCGCAAAACACCGGCAGGCCGACCTTGAAGATACCGCCGAGATCACGCACCGCGCCGTCCGTCACCAAGCCGATGACACCGCGGTTGCGCGCCATGCCGAGCATTAAATCGCCGACCACGGCAGTGCCGGTGTACGCCTCCGTCGCGGCAACAATCACATCGCCGGGTTGGGCGTGGGCCAGCGCCGCCATGGCGCCGAGCTGATCCGAAGGCGCATTTAGACAAGGAAACGCCGGGCCGACGACAGCCCGCATGCCAGCCGGTGAATCCGGTATCGGCTTAATGACCGGATCGAGCGCACCGCGCCCGCCTAGGCAATCAGCGATATTTCCGGTGAGCGCGCCCACCAGCTTCGCGACCTTAGCGGGATCGGGGCGCGCGAAATTGCGCTGGATGGTCAGAATCGGCGGTGTTTCGAGCATTAATATTATCTCCCAATCAGAGTTCGGCGGCCAAATCCTCGGCCAGTGTGAGCAGTTCCATATCAGAGCCGCGACGCCCCACGAGCGACAGCCCGAGGGGGCAATTATCGAGGCTGGCCAGCGGCAGCGATATTTGCGGCAATCCTGCCAGGCCAGCGGCACATAAAAGAGCCATCGCCCGACCCCTGAAATCATCCAACTCGGCCCCCGCGGCGCCGCGCTTCGGCGCGATGCCGGGCGACGTCGGCAGGCACAACACCGAGCCATCGGACAGCAAATTGTATACCCGCTCGGAAAACAATTCGCGGCGTTTCTTGGCCATCGCCACATCAGCTTCGGATACCGTCGACGCCCATGCGAAACGCTCGCGGACACCGGGGCCGAAGCTCGGCCGCGTGCGTTCGACCCATTCCTTATGGTTGGCCCAGATCTCCGCACCTTGCAGTGTGCGAAAGATCGCGAAACAAGCGGCGAGCCCGTCGCCAGCGATGACCGCCGGCTGATCATTGCCGATCAACGTCCGCACCCGATCCACTGCACCGGTGAGCGCCGCCGCCACATCGGGTCCGGCGGACTCGAAGCCATCGGTTGCGATGAGCAGCTGTTTCGGGCGCATGGCACGCGGCGTTTCCTCAAGCAGCACCTCACCGACGCGCGCCAGCGTTCCCGCATCGCGCGCGAACCAGCCGAAGGTGTCGAAGCTCGATGCCAACGGCATGCAGCCGTCGAGCGCGATGCGACCATGGCTTGGGCGAAAGCCATAAATGCCACAAAAAGATGCCGGCAAGCGCACCGAGCCGCCGCAATCCGTACCGACGGCGAAATCGACGAGACTGCCGGCCACCGCCGCCGCCGAGCCGCTCGACGAGCCCCCGGGAATACGGCCCACCGCGTTGACATTGACCGGCGTGCCGTAATGCGCGTTTTCGCCCATCAGGCTATAGGTGATTTCGTCGGTGTGGGTCTTGCCGATGAGATCGGCGCCGGCATCCAACAAGGTTTGCAGGGTGGACGCCGTTGTCTCGGCCGGCGCATGGCTGGCGAGCCAATCGGGGCTGCCGCAGGCGCTCTTATGGCCGGCGACGTCGAACACGTCTTTGGCGCCAAAATCGAGGCCACTTAGCGGCCCCGACTTGGCGCCGTTAAGCGCCACATGGGTTTCGCGGCAAAAAGCGCCGAGGGGTTCGTGCAAAACATCCGTTTTCATGGCCGAGGTTCCGCTTCCTCTTATGACAACTTCCGCCGCGCTTCGCGGTGGGCAATATAGACGCCCGAGGTGATAATGATAGCCACCCCGACCCACGTCCAGCCGTCGGGAAAATCACCCCAGATGAGATAGCCCAGCAGCGTTGCGCCGACAAGCTGCCCGTAATCGAAGGGCGACAGCACCGAAGCCTGACCGGTCTCATAGGCCTTGATCAGAAAGAAATGCGAAATCCCGCCGAACACGCCGAGCGCCAGGAACAACAGCCAGGTGGCGCTGTCTTCGGGAAAGGTAAACCCAAACGGCGCAATCGCCGACGAGACGGTCAGCGTGACCACCACGGTGTAGACTGCGGTGGTGCGGCTATCGTCGTGCGGCGCGAGCTTGCGCGTTAATATCTGAAAAATGGCGTAGCAGAATGCCGCACCGAGCGCCATCAAACTGGGTACCGCCGCGATGTCGCCGCCGGGCCGAATAATTACCATGGCGCCGCCGAAGCCAACCAGCACCGCGATCCAGCGCCGAATGCCAACGCGCTCGCCGAGCAGGGGGATGGAGAACATCACCACCATGAAAGCGGCGGTAAAGGTGATCGACGTGACGGTGGCGAGCGGCAGCACCTGGAGCGCGGTCATAAAAAAGAACATGGCGCCGACCTGTAGCGCCGAACGGGTCAATTGCAGAAGCGGCCGGGTGGTGGTGAAGATGCGCACCAAACCGTACCCCGGCGCGCACAACGCCAACATGACGACGATATGCATGATCGAGCGCACCCAGATGATCTGCCACACGGAATAATCGGGGCCGAGATATTTTACCGTGGCGTTGAGCATCGGAAACAACAGCACTGTCGCCAGGCACATATAGAAAATGGCGCGAAGCTGGGATCCGCCGCCCGCGGTGGGGGGTGATGTCATAATGGCGGAGACCTGCGTTCCTTGCGGCGGTTGCGGCGGCATTCATTGAACCCGATTCAAGCCGCCGTCGCACTCGCAAACTGCGGTCCAATTGCACGGGTGAGCGGCGGGTGATTAAATCGCCGCACCGGTGAAAAGGGATGGAGACGAATCAGCAGATGAATTCATCGACGCCGATGACTGGCGGAAGCCTTCTCACTGCGGACGAGATCAGCGCCTATCACCGCGACGGCTATGTCATCCCTGCCCTTCACATGGGCGCGGAACAGATGGCGGTGCTCGACGAGGCGGTTAGCTATTTACTCGAAGCCAATCCGCATGTGCCGCCCGAATCACTGATGTCCGTCCATATCGTCGACAACAAGGCGGAGAACCGGCGCGGCCATCAGGCCTTTCTCGACCTTGCCCTCGATGTGGCGCTGCTCGGCTTGGTCGAGCAGGTCATCGGCCCGGATATCATCCTTTGGGGTTGCCACCTGTTTTGCAAACTCGGCGCCACGGGCCGCGAGGTTCCGTGGCACCAGGATGGGCATTTCTGGCCGTTCCGTCCGCTCGCGACTTGCACCATCTGGTTGGCGATCGACAAGGCGGACAGAGAGAATGGCTGCATGCGCGTGATTCCCGGCTCGCACGCGGAACGCACCCTGTTTCGCCATCACGAAGATACAGACCCGGCGTTGGCGCTATACGAAGTGCTCGACGCGGACCAATTCAACGCCGAGCGGGCGGTGAGTATCGAGCTGGAGCCGGGGCAGTTTTCACTGCACGATATTTATCTCGCACATGGCTCGGCACCAAATCGATCGGGCCGGCGCCGCGCCGGGCTCGCCATCCGCTACATGCCGGCGACGGCGCTATTCGACCGCGGCGGTGGCAGAAGTGCCGGAGACGGCGATCCGCGCTACGCCAATTTCGCCGAACGGCCGATCTGGCTGGCGCGTGGCAATGACCGCCATGGCGGCAACGACTTTTCTATCGGGCACGCGTAAGCAAGCACGCGCCTAAACCGTCATGCCGCCGTCGATGACGGCTTGCGTGCCGGTGGTATAGGCCGATTCATCCGAGGCGAGATAGACAGCCAAGGCCGCGATTTCTTCCGACGTGCCAAGGCGGCCCATCGGCTGGCGGGCGATGAAGGCGGCGCGCGCGGCTTTTGGGTCGTCGAAGGCATTGATGCGTTCGTCGAGCGACGGCGTTTGCACGGTGCCCGGGCAAATCGCATTGCAGCGGATGCCCTGGCCGACGAAATCCGCTGCCACGGCTTTGGTCAGGCCGATCACGGCGGCTTTGGTGGCACCATAGAGAAAGCGGTTGGGCACGCCTTTCACGTTGGAGGCGACGGAGGCGACGTTGACGATAGAGCCGCCGCCATTGTCGATCATCGCCGGCAGCGCTGCGCGGATGATGCGGTACATCGAGCGCACATTGATATCAAAGGAGAAGTCCCAATCCGCTTCTGAGCAATCCAAAATGGTGCCGTGGTGAACATAACCGGCGCAATTGAACAGAATAGAGAACGCGCCGGCCTCCGCCATGATCGCGGCAATGGCGTCGGCATCGGTCACATCCAGGCGCCGGGTGACGATTCCGGGTGCCTCCCCGCCAAGGGTGGCGAGCGTTTCATCATTGATGTCGGTGGCCCACACGGTTGCCCCCTCGCGCGCGAACGCAAGTGCCGTGGCCCGCCCGATGCCCTGACCGGCGGCAGTGACCAAAGCGGTTTTGCCCAATAATCGTTCGCTCATGACTCACTCTTTTCTTTTTTTAGGACCGCCGGCGCAAAAGCGCCCCATATCCGCGTTGCACAGGCGGATGGGCCTCCATAACATGGCATCTCAAACATGGCATCTCAGATTTGTCAGAAGGAACCACCAACCAGAATGCGTAATGCATTCTGAAAGCGTGACCACGCGCCCGAGTTAATACGAGGTAGCCCCAAGCCAAGGACGCGGAGGCGTCCGCCCGGCGCTTAAGGGAACAACAAATAAGCGGGCGGATGCCGCCGCCCGGCGTTTGAGGGGCATTACAAAAAGGATCTAGCCATGGACATGGTGACGATGAACATTCTCGATTCCACCATGGTGTCGATCTGCCGCGAGATGGGCATCTCGCTGATGAAAACCTCATATTCGACGATCTTTAACGAGGGTTTGGATTTTACCTGTGCGCTCGCCGATACCAACGGCGACATGATCGCGGTGGCCGAATTCTGCCCAGCGCAGATCGGTGGTATGCCGCTGCTGATCAAAACCTGCGCTCAGGAATTTCCCATCAATACGCTCGATGAAGGCGATGTCATTATTCATAACGATCCCTATCGGGGCGGGTTGCATGTGCCGGAGCACACATTGTTCAAACCGTTTTTCCACAACGGCAAGGCGCTCGGATATCTCGTGTGTATCGGCCATATCGCAGAAGTCGGCGGCATGGTGCCGGGCGGCTTCGCTGGCGAGGCGACGGAGATTTTCCATGAGGGCCTAAGAGTGCCGCCGGTCAAAATAAAAAAGGCCGGCAAGGATGTCGATGCGGTGTGGAAGCTGATGCTGGCCAATGTGCGCACGCCGCGGCACAATTATGGCGACCTGCGCGCAATGATCGGCGTGTTGGACCTTGGCGAGCGGCGCGTGACGGAGCTGCTGGCAAAATACGGCGAAGAAACCTTCAAGGCGACATGCCATGATTTGATGGAATATTCCGAGCGTCGCATGCGCGCCGAAATATCCGCCTTTCCGGATGGCCATTACAGCTTCGAAGACAGCGTCGAGAATGACGGCATTGAGGACAAACCCTATCTGCTACATGTCGATGTCTTTGTGCAGGGCGATGAGGTGGTGGCTGATTTCAGCGGCAGTGCCGCTCAGGCACGCGGGCCAATCAATGCCACGCTCGGTGTCACCTGGAGCGCGACGTATAACGCTATGTTCCATATGACCGATCCATCGATCCCGAAGAATGGCGGCTGCTTCCGCCCGATCCGCATCGTCGCCAAACCCGGCACGGTGACCAACGTCGATTATCCGGCGCCCGAAGTTGCCGGCAACACGGAGACCCATCCGCGCTTGGCGGCAATCGTCATCGGCGCGCTGGCGCAATGCATGCCGGAGCGCGCCATGGCGTCGGAAAGCGGCACGGGAGGAAATTTCGTGTTTGGCGGCTTCCACCCCGAGCATGACGAATATTTTGCCTGCTATGATTTGATGTCCGGCGGCTGGGGCGGGCGCAGCTATGCCGACGGCAATGATTGCGTCATCGCCATCAATGGAAATTGCCGCTTTAATCCGGTCGAAGTGTTCGAGACGCGCTTTCCCTTCCATGTCGAGGATTTCGTCATGACGCCGGATTCAGGCGGCGCTGGTGCCTATCGCGGCGGCCTCGGCTATCACAAGACGTTGCGGGCGACGACCACCGATATCACTGCGAGCCAATGCACCGACCGCCACCGGATCAAAACCTGGGCGCTATTCGGCGGCAAGGAGGGCGGCAACGGCGCGACGCTGATCCAGAATAAGGATCGGACGGATTGGCGCCCGGTGACAGAGGCGTATGGCAAGGTGTCGAGCAGCAAATATTCCAATATCACCCTCAAGCCAGGCGACCGGGTGCGTCTTAGTGTGTCAGGCGGCGGCGGCTATGGCCCGCCCGAGGACCGGCTGCCCGAAATGATTGAGGAAGATTTACGTGAAGGCTATATCACGCCAGAAGGTGCGCGCCGCGACTACGGCGTCAAGTTGGATTAAACGGAAAACCCGCAGAGGAATATGACATGACGGACTTGGCCAACGAACGGGTCGTCTACATCAACGGAGAGATCGTGCCGGAAAGCCGCGCCATGGTCTCGTTCCGCGATCGCAGCTTCAAATATGGCGATGGTGCGTTCGATATGACGCGCACGTTTGGCCATCGCATTTTCAAGCTCGATGAGCATCTGAAGCGATTTTATAAATCGCTCAAATATCTTCAGATGGACCCCGGCATGAGCATCGAAAAAATGAAGGAAATTAGCGAGGAGGTGTTGGCGCGCAATCTCCATCTGCTCAATGAAGGCGAGGATTATTGGGTCGGTCAGCGCGTGTCGCGCGGCGTCGAGCCAGTGGGCGGTGACATTCACGAAACTTCTGGCGCCACGGTGATCGTCGAATGTACGCCGCTGCCGTTCAAGGCGCGGGCGCATTATTTCCGCGACGGCATGGAAGTACAGATACCGTCGCTGCGCCGCACCTCGCCCGATTCGCTGACGCCCAGGGCCAAGACCCATAATTACATGAATTTGATGATCGCCCATGACGAAGTGCGTCGGCTGAACGCCAACGCCTGGGCGATCTTGCTCGACGTGAACGGCAATCTTTGTGAGGGCGTGGGCTCAAACATATTCCTGGTCGATGACGGTGTAATCTATACGCCCGAAGACCGCTATGTGCTGTGCGGGGTGAGCCGCCAAACGGCGATTGATCTGGCCGAGGCCGCGGGCATCAAAGTGGTGCGCACCGGCCTTGATCTCTATGACGCCTATACGGCAGATGAGGCGTTCATCACCTCGACCAGCTTTTGTATCGTGCCCGTGCAGAGCTTTAACGGCATCCAAGTGGGCGATGGCACGATCCCCGGCCCGATCACCAAGCGCCTGACCGACGACTACATTAAATTCGTCGATCATGATTTCGTCGGCCAATATCTCAAGCATCTGGATTGACGCGCATGGCAAGCAAGAAGGCCCCGCTGCGCTCACAGGCCTGGTTCGGCAAGGCCGACAAAGACGGCTTCCTGCATCGTAGCTGGATGAAGAACCAGGGCATTCCGGCGGATTCGTTTGACGGCCGCCCGGTGATCGGCATTTGCAACACGTTCTCGGAACTGACGCCATGCAACGCGCATTTCCGTGGCTTGGCCGAGCGGGTGAAACGCGGCGTGTATGAGGCTGGCGGCCTGCCGTTGGAATTTCCGGTGATGTCGCTCGGCGAATCCAACCTGCGCCCGACCGCGATGCTGTTCCGCAACCTCGCCAGTATGGATACCGAGGAATCGATCCGCGCCAATCCGATAGACGGCGTCATCCTCCTGGTCGGCTGCGACAAGACCACGCCGGCACTGCTGATGGGCGCGGCAAGCTGCGATCTACCGACCCTGGTGGTCTCGGGCGGGCCGATGCTGAGCGGGCGCGTTGCCGGCAAACAGGTTGGCTCGGGCACCGATGTGTTCCGCTATTCGGAAGCGGTGAAGGCGGGCGAGATGTCGCTCGCTGATTTCATGGATGCCGAAGCCGGCATGTCGCGCAGCCCCGGCCATTGCATGACCATGGGCACAGCCTCGACCATGGCCAGCATGGCCGAAGCACTCGGCATGGCGTTGCCACATAATGCCGCCATTCCGGCGGTTGATTCTCGGCGCAACGTGTTGGCGCAACAGGCCGGGCGGCGCATCGTCGACATGGTGCACGAGGACCTTCGCATCAGCCAAATTCTGACGCGCCAGGCATTTGAAAATGCGGTGCGCATCAACGGCGCGATCGGCGGCTCGACCAATGCGGTGGTGCATCTGATCGCCATCGCCGGCCGCATCGGCGTGGAATTCGGGCTCGACGATTGGGACAGTCTTGGGCGCGATATTCCGACCATCGTCGATCTCATGCCGTCGGGACGGTTTCTGATGGAGGATTTCTATTATGCCGGCGGGCTGCCGGCGGTGATTCGAGCGCTCGGCGATTTCATCCACAAGGATGCGCTCACGGTGAATGGCCGCACGCTGTGGGAGAACAGCGCAGACGCGCCGTGCCACAATAGTGACGTGATCCGCAGCCTCGACAATCCGCTGACAGAAAATGGCGGCATCGCCGTATTGCGCGGCAATTTGGCGCCGCGCGGCGCGGTGCTGAAGCCTTCCGCCGCGACGCCGGAACTGATGCAGCATACCGGGCGCGCCGTGGTGTTCGAGGATATCGATCACTACAAGGCGCGCATCGATGACCCCGATCTCGATGTCGATGAAACCTGCGTGCTGGTGCTGAAGAATTGCGGGCCGAAGGGCTATCCCGGCATGGCCGAGGTCGGCAATATGAGCCTGCCATCGAAAATATTGGCAAAGGGGATCAAGGACATGGTGCGGGTCTCGGATGCGCGCATGTCGGGCACGGCGTACGGCACCGTGGTGCTGCACACCGCGCCGGAGGCGGCGGCCGGTGGGCCGCTGGCGCTGGTTCAAGACGGTGATATGATTACCCTCGACGTTGCCGGGCGGCGCCTCCATCTTGACGTTTCCGACGAAGAACTGGCGCGCCGGCGTGAAGCCTGGTCGGCGCCCGAGCCGCCCATGACCGGCGGCTATCAGCGGCTCTATTTCGACCATGTGTTACAGGCCGATGAAGGCGTCGATCTCGATTTCCTCGTCGGCCAGCGTGGCGCTGCGGTGCCGAGAGAATCACACTAGAGCAAATCCCGAGCAGGTGGAATCACCTGCGACGACGCATTTGCTTCAATTGTAAAGAGATAGAGCGTGCCGGGTGAGCGCAAGCGAACCTGACATGCTCTAGGATAATCTCGCTCAAGAATAATCCCGCTCAGTCGGGTTTTTTATCTCTGAAGCCGTTTTCGTCGATCCAGCGGGTGGTGTCGTCGAGCGCCAGCGTAAAGCGCCGCATCATTTCGCCGATTTCGTCCTCTGTGATGATCAGGGGCGGCGAGAACGCGACGCTGTCGCCGGAGAGCGCAGAGCGGATGATCAAGCCATGCTCCTGGGCGCGCATGCGGAGGAAATCCTTCACCTTGAAGGCCGGATCGAAGGAGCGTTTGCTGGGCTTGTCGGCGACCAATTCTATCGCCGCCATCAAGCCGACGCCGCGCACATTGCCAACCAGCGGATGATCCGAAAAGGCCCCCAGGCCGTTTTGCAAGGCCGGTGCAACTCGCCGGACATGGCCGACGATATCGCGCTCCTGCATGAGCTGCTGGGCGCGGTTGGCGACGGCGACCGCCACCGGATGGCCGGTGGTGGTAAAGGCGTGGCCGAAAAAGCCGATCTTGTTGCTCTCATCGCGCAGCACCCGGTAGATATCCTCGGTGACCATAACCGCCGAGATCGGCTGATAGGCACCGGATAGCCCTTTCGCCAGGGTCATAATGTCGGGTTTGATGTTGTAGGTATCAGAGCCGAACATATTGCCGGTGCGGCCGAACCCGGTGATCACCTCATCGGCGACCATGAGCACGTCATATTTGTTGAGCACCGCCTGCATTTTCTCGAAATAGGTCGCCGGCGGCGGGACGCAACCGCCACCGCCCATCACCGGCTCGGCGAAGAAAGCGGCGACCGTCTCCGGCCCCGCTTCGAGGATCATGGCTTCCAGGCTGTCGGCCAGGCGGGTGGCGAACTGTTCCTCCGATTCACCGTCCAGGCCGTAGCGGTAATAATGCGGAAACTCGGTGTGCATGAAATTAGGCAGCGGCAGATCGAAGCCGGCATGCATGGCTGGGATGCCGGTAATGCTGGCTGCCGCCATGGTGACGCCGTGGAAGCCGAACTGGCGCCCGATGATTTTCTTCTTCTCCGGGCGGCCGCGCGCATTGTTGTAGTAATAGATCATCTTGACGGCGGTATCGTTCGCCTCAGAGCCGGAATTGGCGAAGAACACTTTCGACATCGGCACCGGCGCTATCGCTTTCAGGCGCTCGGCCAACTCGCCCATGGGCTCGGTCGTCTTGTCTATCAGGCTGTGATAATAGGGCAGCTTCTTGAATTGCTGGATCGCGGCATCGATCAGTTCAGGCTCGTTGAAGCCGAACGAGGCGCACCACATTCCGGCGGCGCCTTCGATATATTCCTTGCCGTCTTCGTCGATAATATGCACACCGCGCCCGCCCGAGACAACAATCGGTGGGGTCTTTTCCAGGGCCAGAAGATTGCTATAGCCATGCAAGATATTCTCAACGGCGCGGGCGCCGGCTGAATTGGCCGTGCTGGTCATGATATCAAAGCCTTTCTATTTTCTTCTTTCATCTCTCTCAGGCTGGCCAATACCGCATCGGCCAGATGATCGATTTCGGCCTGCTCCATGGGGGTGGAGAGACAGCCCAACCCCCAGGTGCTGAACAGAATGCCGCGATTTAACAGGCGGCGAAACAAATCTACCATCATCTCGGCGCGGCGCTCGGTATGGGCGCGCCAGGTGGCGCGGTAATCGCCGAGCGGCTCGGTCGAGAAATGCAGCAGGATCAATGACCCCTCGCCGGTCACTTGCCCGTCCATATCAGCCAGGCGGAACGCTTCGCGTAGGCTTTCACGGGCATTTTCGCCGAGCTGGTTGAGACGATCGGTGGCTTCCACCGTCAGCAATTTCATCGCCGCGATCCCAGCCGCCATCGAAATCGGATTGCCGGCGAATGTGCCCGAATGCGAAGATAGTGCCTTACCGGCGCTCGAATCGAACACCCGCATGACATCCTCGCGCCCAGCCACGATGCCGATCGGCATGCCACCGCCGATCACCTTGCCCATCGTCGTCATATCGGGCTCGATGCCATAGCGCGTCTGGGCGCCGCCATAATCGAGGCGCCACGTTACCACTTCGTCGAGGATCAACAGCGCGTCATGGGCGCGGGTGAAGGATTTCAACATCTTGATATAGTCGGCGCTGACCGGAATGCCGCCGCAGCGCGACGGTACCGCATCGAGCAAGATTCCGGCGAGGGCATCGGCATTGTCTTCAAGAATGCGCTTCGACGCCGCCACATCGTTAAATGGCAACACAACGACATCGCGCGTCACACCCTCTGGCACGCCATGCGTATGACCGATGGATTGCGGCCGCTGCTGGCCCCACACTTGCGGGTCGGAATCGAGGCTAACTTCGGCGTAATCATAGGCGCCGTGGTAGACGCCTTCGCATTTCGCGATCTTTGGCTTGCCGGTATAGGCGCGCGCGCCCTTGATAGCATGCATGACGGCTTCGGTGCCGGTATTGGTAAAGCGCAAATGATCGAACGAGGCGGCGCGCGCGAGAACCATCTCGGCAAGCTCAATATCAAGCTCGGACGGCATGGTGAAACACATGCCGCGCGCCGCCTGGGCCTGCACCGCGGCAACGATATCCGGGTGCGAATGGCCAAACAGTTGGACCGTATAATTATTGAGAAAATCGATGCGCGTGACACCATCGACATCGGTCACGCGGCAACCTTCGGCATGCGCCGCATAGATCGGATAGGGCGCGTAATAGGTTTGCCCACGCGTCGTGCCGCCCGGATAAACATTCGTCGCGCGCCGGCTCAGCTCGGCGGAACGCGAGGTGAGATCGGGATAGAACATAGTCATTTAGGCCTCTTTGTCGCTCGCTTCCAGCTGCCGTCCTGGCAGAGTTGTGATCACACCATAACCTATCACCCGGCGTCCATGGCAAAGCGGGCGAAGCGAGTAAGCTGGGCAGAGCGGGAAAAGTTAACTCACTGTTGCCATCAAGAGCGAATGGCTTATCGTAACGGCAGCATACAGGGAGCATAAAAATGAGACGCGCAAAAACTTTCGGCATCATGTTGGTGGCCTTCTGTTTTGCCGCCGGCGGCCAGGTGATCTGGAAGGATCAGGCGCAAGCCGCATCCGGCCAAGGCGACGCGCTGGTCAAGGAAATCAGCGGATTGATTGACGAAGCGGATAGCGCCCGCGCTGCCGACCCGAAATTCCTCGACGATTTGCGCCAGGCCCTGGAGGACTATCAGGGGCCAAAACTTGTCTCCTTGATGCATGATGATTTCGGCGATGGAAATTTTTCGCGCAACCCGCTATGGCAGGAAGCCGAAGGTAAGTTCACCATTGACGGCAAACGTGGTCTCAAAAGTCTGGCGAACAAGCCGCCGCCCTCGCAAGCTGACATGTTGTCAAAAATCTTGAAGGAATTGGAAGCCAAAAAGGCCGACAAGGGGCGTTACACGCTAGTGCAATCTGCAACCCTCGCCAATAAACCCTATGTGCCGGTTGGCGAAGAGATCGAGCGTGTGCAAGCCGCGATCAAAGCTGCGGATGGGCCAAGCCCGATGCAGGGCCGGCTTGCAGCATTAGAGGAAATTCGCGACGATTCCGGCCGTTTTACGCTAGTACAATCGATGATTCTTTCCGGCAAGCCGAACATTCCGGTAGGCGAAGAGATTGAGCGCACCCAGGAAGTCATTGCCAAGGAGCAGGCCGCCAAAGCCGCCGCACAGCAGAGTGGCCGCGCCGAGCTCTACACCCGGCTGGACATTTCCAACAGCTTCTCCATTCAATTGGATTTGCTGTCGAGCAAGGCCGACGGCCGCTTCGAAATGGATGTCTTCCAAGGCTTCGGGCGCACCGCCGGCTATCGTCTGGCTTATAACGCGGGCGCTTCACCGTCCTTCGAATTGCTGCGTTTTGGCAGCAGTGGCTCGCGCCGCCTCGCCAGCCACAACCAAGCGATCAAGCTCGAAGACGGATATCGCCACCTCATCCTATTTAGCCGCGACGAGTCCGGTGGAATGAGCGTTTCGATGGATGGCAAAACTCTGGTGCAAGCCAGCGACAAAAGTTTCCGCGACCCGTTCAATGGCGTTGCGTTGATCAATAACGGCGGAGAATTCGCGGTGCGTGAGATTAGCGTCATGGGCGTGCAGTAACGCCACGGTAATGGGCGCTCAGTAGCGCCACGGCTGGCCGAACGGCACTTCTGTAGCGTGCTTAAATTTTGCCTTTTTGCGCACCCGATTGAAAAATAGGGTTGGTAGCGCCGAACGCATGAATTGCGGTTCCGGTGATCGCAGAGGATTTCCCCGACGCCAGGAAGAGCGCTAATTCAGCGATTTCATGGGGCACCATCAGGTTGGCGTCCTGCTGCCTTCCCTGGTGATCGAAGGCGCTCCTGAAGCCCTCGGTGTCTGTCGCGCCCGGGCAAATGCAGGTCACGTCGATACCAAACTCCTTGACCTCGGCAGCAACGCTTTCGGTCAGGTTGATCAGCCCTGCCTTGGTGGCGCGGTAGGCAGAGCGGCCGGCGCCGCCTCTTGTCCCGCCAATGCTCGCGATATTGATGACTTTTCCGGAGCCGCGTTGGATCATATCCGGCAGCACCGCTTGGGTGAGGAATACCGGCGCCACAAGGTTTACCTGCAGAACCAGCTTCCAGAGATCGGGGTCGAATTCGACCAAGGTCGCAGAATCATGAATGATGGCGGCGTTGTTGATCAGCACATCTATGCGGCCAAAGGCTTCTAGAGCCTGCGCGGCAATGATGTGGGGGCTCTCTTCAAGCGCTAAATCGGCAACCAGCGCAACCGCCTGGGACCCGGCCTGTTCTATTTCTAGGCAAACGCTATCGAGTTCCTGCTTGTTGCGCCCGGTGGCCAGCACATTGGCCCCAGCCTTGCCGAAAGCGGCAGCGATAGCGCGGCCAATGCCCTTTGTCGCACCGGTAACTATGACGGTCTGGCCGGAAAATTCCTCTGCCATCACAAATTGTTACTCCCTCTGCAGCGATACTGGTTCACGGTACCGCCAGAATCGCGCAAGCGACCACACTCCCCAAAAATCTAGGGCAAAATCTCGTTAAATTAAAAGAATAGGGTCCGGCGATTAGACCGCGTCGCGCACCCATTCGGCCAATTTGGCTTTTGGCAAGGCGCCGACCTTCATCGAAGAAACCTCACCGTCCTTGAACAGGATCAGAGTCGGAATGCCGCGCACGCCGTATTTGGCGGGTGTCGAAGGATTGCTGTCAACATCCACTTTGGCGATGGTGACGGAGCCGCTCATCTCTTCGGAAATTTCTTCCAGGGCCGGCGCAATGGCCTTGCACGGGCCGCACCATTCGGCCCAAAAATCTACCAATACCAGCCCCGGCGCCTTCAGTACTTTTTCGTCGAATTCGGCGTCGGTAACATGGGTAACGGTCATGATTTTCTCCTGCCAATGGGTTAAATTCAATTTAGGTGCGGTGTGGCTGAGCGTCAAGGTGCGTGCGTGTCGAGCACAGCATCGGGCAGCCAGACAAGCGCCGGACCATCGGTAAACAGAAGCGCGCAGCGAATTTCACGGCCGACAAAGATGGCCCGGAGAACGGCGCGGTAATTGGCCATTTGCACCAAATAGGCTGTTGCAATGGCCGATTCATCCGGCGGCGCGGCGCGGCCCGATTTGTAATCGACAACCAACACACGATCACCGTCAACGACCAGCCGGTCTACTTGCCCGGAAATCACGTGCTTTCCCAACACTGCCACGAGCGGCACTTCCGCCTGGCTGTCCGGTCCAAACAGCGCCTGGGCGCGGGCATCGCTCAAAACACTAAGGACTTCCGCTGCAATATCCGCCTGCGCCTGGTCTGTCAGCCCATGCGACGGGCGAGCGAGAAAGCGCAGCGCCGAATCGGTCCGCGCCTCGGGCTCCAACTCCGGCAGCAATTCCAGCAGGCGGTGAATCAAGCGCCCGCGCAAGAAACTGCTGGCGCCATCTTCTTCCAGCGGCCCGCGGGCAGGCGGCGGTGCGTCGATCGGGCGCGACGGGGCAAGCGGGCGCGGCGGGCTCGGTTCGGGCGGCGCGGGCTCGCGAAAATAGGATTTTAATGCGTCGATTTCGTGGCTTTCCGGCGCCATCTCAGTCGCCGGCTCGACCGCCGCCGTCTGCGCGCAGGAGAAACGCAAACCGTCGCCTGACCAGCCGTCGCCCTTGGCGAATTCAAGATTTATTTCTTCGGTCCCTTCCAGTGCGGCCAATCCGTCGCGCACCATATGGTTCCAGCAACCGTCGGGCGGGCTCCTCGTGCCCTGCCAGCCGCACACATAGAGCCTGTCTTCGGCGCGGGTCATGGCGACATAGAGCAGGCGGCGGTATTCCTCCAAATCGCGTTTGCGGGCGCGCTCGCGAAGCGTGGTGCTGAGGCTCTCTTCGCGGGCGCGGCGCCCGGGCCAGAGCGGCAGGGCGCCCGAACTGCCGACAGCATTGTCTTCTGCCCATAAAATGGAGCGCCGATCATGCGGCAGCGACAAGGTATCGGGCAAAAATACGATCGGCGACTGCAGGCCCTTGGCGCCATGCACGGTCATCACGCGCACTTCGTTGCGGGCCTGCTCGGGATCGCGCTTCAAATCGGTTGGCGCCGCGCGCAACCAGTGTAGAAATCCTTGCAAAGACGGCGGGTGGGCGCGCTCATAGGCCAAGGCGGCGGAGAGAAACTCATCTATCGGGTCTGCGGCTTCGATGCCGAGGCGGCTAAGAAGCTGGGTGCGCCCGCCGCCCGCGCCAAGAAACTCAGCGTAGAATTCAAACGGCGGGCGAAAATCGGCGGTCGCCAGGAGCCCGCTCAAGATGCCATGGGCGCGGGTGAATTGCGGATTCTCGGCGCGCCGGGCGGTCAACCGGCGCCACAGGCTGTCCACGCCGCGCTGCCAGGCAAGATCAAACAATTGTTCCTCGTCGAAGCCGATAAACGGCCCCTTCAACAGCGCTGCAAGGGTGAGGTCATCGGACGGCAGAAGCAGGAAATCGCCGAGCGCCATCAGATCCATCACCGCCAATTGCTCGGTCAATTTCATGCGGTCCACACCGGCGACATCGACATTGCGCGCCTTCAGGGCGCGTACCAGGGCAGCAACGAAACTGCCGCGCTGGCGCACCAGCACCATGATATCACCGGCCCGGATGGGGCGGTTTTTCGATTCCAACCAGCCGTCGCCGCCCGGGACTTGCCCGGCTTGCAGCCAGCCGGAAATCTTATCGGCAATCACCGCCGCCAGCCGCCCAGCCGGATCGTCGCCGGCGCGGCGTGTGACCGGCGGCGCCCAAGGCGCCTCTTCGGGCCCGGCCAGCGGCACCGCCACCGGCCATATTTCGACCAATCCTGCCTGGCCGATACGTTCGGCGTCATGATGCAGGCGCTCGCCCGACGGCACCACGCCGGCTGCGGCGTCCGCGCCCGCAAACACGGCGTCCACCGCCCCCAGCACGGCGACGGTCGAGCGGAACGAACGCTCAAGCGGCACTTCGCGCCATTCACGCCGTGCATCTTCCACCCGGCGGCGGAATTCCGCCCGCATGTCGGCCAGAGCTTCCGGGTCAGCGCCTTGAAAACTAAAGATCGATTGCTTTTCATCGCCGACGGCAAAAATCGTGCGGGCGCCCTGTTGGCTGTCTCCGTAGGCATCCTCATGCGCGCTGTCGCCGGCGAAAAATTCTTCTGCCAGGGCGGCGATGACCGACCATTGCGCCGGGCTGGTGTCCTGCGATTCATCGACCAGGATATGGTCGAGGCCGCCATCGAGCTTGTAGAGCACCCAGGGCGCGATGTCCTCGGCGGCGAGGAGTTTGCGCGTTTCCATGATTTGATCGCCATAGTCGAGAACCGCGCGGGCGCTCTTTTCCTGGCGGTAATAATGCAGCATGCGGGCGCCGAAGCGGATCAGTGCAGCGCTACTGTGCAGCACCGCAACGGCCTTGCGATGCTCCTCTAATGCCAACAGGCGCGCCTGTTCGTTGGCCAGCGCCTCCGCGGCCTCGGGCGCGGCTTCGCGAACCGGCTTTGTCGCCAGAGATTTACGCGGGTTGCCTTCGCGGGTGATGAAAATTTGGCAATAGCTTTCAAACCCGTTCCGACGGGCGGTTTCGTCACCGGCCAGCCACGCGGCGATCAAGCCGCCGCGCACCGCATCGGCGTCGGAGCCCTTCGCCAGCGCCGCGGCGGCCTCGACCAGCGCCGTGCGCTCGAATTCGCTCTCGACGCAGGCCGAGCGAACAAGATCCGTTTCGTTTTCATCTTGCTTGGCGCCCAACATGCGGGCAATCGCCGTCACCATCTTGTCGCTATCCGCGGCGCCGCCGGGGCCACGCTCCAACCTGTCGCGCGCCGAGGTCAATTCGCCCATCAAACTGGCGAAGCTGTCCTCGCCGATTTGCGTTGTGATAGCGGCGAGCGCGGCGGCGAGCTCTTCGTCTTCACCCTGGCGGGCATGGCGCAACAGGCGGTTCTGCGCTTCGTTCAGCAATTCGCGCGCGGTGCGGTCATCGGCCACGGCAAAATGCGGCGCGATGCCGGCTTCAAGCGGAAAACGGCGCAGCAGAGATTGGCAAAAAGCGTGAATGGTGAGGATCTTCATGCCGCCCGGCGTGTCCAACACATGGGCGAACAGCATACGGGCGCGGCGGAACTCCAAATCCTTGGGCGCGCGGTCGAGCATTTCGCGGAGCGCCATATCCAATATTTCGTCGCCCGCGGCGGTCCATTCGCCGAGCGTGCCGGTGATGCGGATGGCCATCTCCGCCGCCGCCGCGCGGGTAAAGGTGAGGCACAGAATACGCCCCGGCTCGGTGCCGCCCAGCAGCAAGCGCAACACCCGGTCGGTCAGCACTTTCGTCTTGCCGGTGCCGGCCGAGGCCGATACCCAGACCGAAGCAGCGGGATCGGCGGCGCTTTGTTGCGCCTCGGTCATGCCTCATCCTCGGTCTCGCCGCTCGACCATTCCTGGACGCGCTCGAGATGGGCATAATCGTTCCAGCTCGGCTTTGCGTCAGGGCGCGGCAAGGCATGGTAGGGGGTATTCGGATTGTCGAATTCGGCGATCAATGCCAACAGGCCGGCCTTGGCCGCCGCCGCCAACACCGCCGGATCATTTTTCTTGAGCGGCAGCATCTCGCCCGCCGGCTCGGCGCCATTGAGTTTCCAATAGGCGAGCTCGGCGACGGCGTCGCGCGCAACGCCTTCGAAACCACCGGCCTCAGCGATCAGCGCTTCGAGGGACAGCTGCGGGCGGCGCCCGGCGGCAACTTGCTTCTCGCTCGGGATGTTGCCGGTCTTGTAGTCGATGATAGTGAGCCCGCCAGCCGCGAGACGATCAATGCGGTCGGCTTTGGCGGTTAACGTAAAATCGCCTTCGGGTCCGGTGAGAACCAATTTTCCGCTCACTTCGGAGGCCAGCGGCGCGGCGCTGTGGCGTCGAGCAACTTCGTTTGCGACGAACCACACGGCGATGCGCTCGAAACGTGGCCACCAAAAGGCCATCACGCCTGGGACGGAGGAAAAGCGCGCGAATTCTTCGCGGCCGAGCGCGAGCAGCCGGGGCAGCGCCTCGGACGGGACGGGAGTGGGACCTGTGGGAAATTCAGCGATGAAGCGATCGAGGATGCCGTGAATGATCGTGCCTTTGTCAGCGGCGCTCGGGTCGGCGTCGATCTCGTCGAGTGCCCTCAGGGCGAGAATGTGACGGGCATAGATGGCGTAGGGATCACTCAGCCAGATTTCGATCTGGGTCACGGAAAGGCGGCGCGGGCGGGCGACGAGCGGCGGGCGCGGCGCCGGCGGGAGGCCGGGTTGGGCCGGCGAGTCCGGCTCGTCGAGTAATTCCTGCCAGCGCAGCCAAACATGTGATTCCTGTTCGATGCGCGATTCCTGTTTGATAAAGGTGTCGAGGCGGCCCGGCGAGAGCACGGCCTTCAGGCGCGACAGCCAGCGCGATGGCACCGTCGGCTCCCCCTCCACCCGCCGGGCGCGGGTCAGCATGACTTCTGGCGCGGCGCAGCATTGCGCGAAATCATGCGCCGACAGGCCGATCCGCCGTTCGTGCGACGGCAGGCCGAACTCGGCCCGCATCGCCTGGCTCATCCACGGATCGGCGTCGGGCGCGGGCGGCCAGCTGCCCTCATTGAGACCGCCCAGAATCATCACATCGGCACGTTGCAGACGGGCTTCGAGCGGGCCCCAAATAAACAGCCTCGGATGGCCGCCATAGCGTGGTCGCACGACGCGGCCTTCCAACAGGGCATCGAACAAGGCGGGATATTCCCAACCGTTCAACGCCGGCGCATGATCGGCGCTTTCAGCCAGTTCCGCCATGAACGCTGCCGCCGCCTCGCCGGCCTCGCCGGACCACAGGCGTTCGGCGGCCGTTTCGGCAGCGCTCGCGGCCAGCCATTCGGCGAAGCCGACATGCGCCTGCACGATCTGCTTGAGCGCGACCCGTTCCGCCATCAATTGGGTGAACGGCAGGGCGGCGGCGGCGATGGCGCCGAGCCAATCGGCTGCCTGTTCCTGTTCCTCGCCCGCCGCCTGGAGAGCGTGGCGCAAGCCGTCGAGGCCGGTCTCGGGACGGGCACCGCGCAGCACCGCGCGCTCGACGGCGCGCAACATTCGGCGAAAATCTTCCGGCGCCTCGCCGCCTGCCGCCAGCGGATGTTTGAGCGCTGCCAGAAAGGCGACCGGCGCGGCGCGCTCGGCAATCAATCTTGCGGCGAGACGGAGAAACACGCCCGGCGCGCTTTTGCCAAGCGGTGCACCAGCGGAATCGTCGATTTCGATACGCCATCTTTTCAATTCCGTGGCGACGCGGCGCGCCAGTCCCCGATCAGCCGTGACCAGCGCCGCCGTGGCGTCCTTCCGCATCAAACTGGCGCGCAAGCGCAGGGCGATCACACCGGCCTCGGCGCTCGCGGTGGCGCATTCGCACAGGGTAAAATTTTCGAGCGCGTCAGGATCGACCAGCGGCATGCTGCGCCACGCGCCCACCGTTTCAGCCGGGTGCAGGGCTTGGGCAATCAACGCCGCGCGCGAGGTCGAGCCGGCAGATGTGTACGGCGCCGGCCACGGCCGGGCATCGTCACGGGAAGCGCCGATGCGGGCGAGAAGCTGCTTCAAGCCGAACTGCGGATGGCTCGGCCCCAGGGCGCGCCAACTGTCTTCATCCAATTGTTGATCTAGCCCGGGCAGCACGAGACAGCCCGCCGGCAAGCGCGCGACGACCGCCATCAAATCTGCTGTCGCCGGCAGGCTGCCGGTCGAGCCGGCGGCGATCACCGGCTCCAGCGGCGGTTTCTCGCGCCATGCCGCGGCCAATCCGTCGAGTACCGCGTTGCGCCGGGCGGCGATATCGACGGCATCGTTTTCGGCCAGAATCTTTGGCCAATGCACGACCAGAAGTTTGAGAAAATCGAGCACCTTCTGCCAATGGGCGGCGTGGCGCTCGGGCGCCAGATCGTTCAGACCGGCAAGATCGAGGCGCTCGCTCTGCGCCTGATCGAGAAAACCGCCCAACTCCTGCGCCAAGCGAACTGCCTGATCGATATGGCCATCGGAATCGCGCGCGAGAATAAGCTGCGCCAGCACGAATTGGCGGCGGAGCGGCGCCAGTGCCGGCGGAAAATCGCCGCCCTCGGCCAACCCTTGAGCGCCGGATTCATCTTCGTCAAGATCGCCGAGCGGGCGGATGCGCGGCAGGAGAAGCGCGCCGCTTTCCGATTGGCGCAGGAATGCCTCGGCCAGAGCACGGCAGGCACGCCGCGTTGGCAGCAGAATCGTGACCCGGCTGAGCGCCAACGGATCGGCGTCGCTGCGCGCGATGATTCCGCCATGCAGCAAGCCATCGACCAGCGCATCGGCGAACGGCAACTCAGGCGCGATGGTGTAAATGCGCGGCGCTGGATTCAATACGCTCATTCGCGCGCTCCTTCGCGCCGCGCCTGCAACAACCGCCGCCCGGCTTCAGCCAACGCCTCGGGCGTGCCAACATGATACCACCAGCCGTCATGTTCGAGGGCGAACAGACGCCCCGCCGCAGCGGCCTCGTCATAATGCAAATTAAGCGAATAGGGGCCGCTCGGCGCATTGTGAAACAGGCGCGGGTGAAGCAATTGAACGCCGCAAAAGATATGCGCGTCGGCGGCACCGATGGCGCGCACCGGGCGGCCGTCCTCGCCGAGGTGGAAATCGCCGCCGCCGGAATGGCCGACCGCGCGCGCCGGGGGGCAGAGCAGCAGCAGCGCATCCATGCGCGCGTCGTCCCAGGCCGCCGCGAGCCGCCCCAGCGCCGTCGCGCTATCCAAAATGGCGTCGCTGTTGAGCACAAAAAACGGCGCCGGGCCCAAATGCGGCAACGCCTGTGCCACACCGCCGCCAGTATCCAGCAACTGCTTTTCAGGCGACAGACGAATCGCTGGTGTAGCATGGCGGGCGGCGTACGCTTCAACATGCGCGGCCAGCACATCACCAAGATAATGGCTATTAACCACGACCGATTGACTGCCGGCGGCAGCCAGTAGATCGAGCACATGGTCGATCAGCGGCCTGCCGGCGCACGACATCAGCGGTTTCGGCAAGCTATCGCTGGCGGCGCGCATGCGCGTGCCGAGCCCTGCGGCAAGCACCATTGCATGGCTTGGAAAATCCGTGCTCATCACCCGCCCCCGCGCTGCGACGCCGGCACATGTTGGGCGAGCCATTGCGCGACCGGCGCCAAGGCCGGGTGGCGGAGATCGGCGGCGATGTAGCGCCACACCCGTGGCAGATAGTCGAGATAACCGCGCTTGCCATCACGCCGGGCAAGACGTGAAAAAATGCCGGCGATACGGAGATTGCGATGGGCGCCCAAGATCGCGTAGGCGGTGCGGAACGCCGCGACGTCGAGCTCAGGAAAGGCGGCGAGGAAGCGCGCGATCATCGCCGCCTGTAAATCCTCCGGCACGTCGCGGCGGACATCTTGCAACAGCGACATCAGATCATAGGCGAGCGGCGCCGCGACGGCGTCTTGAAAATCGAGCAGGCCGACCCTGCCGAGCCCTTCGCGGCCCGGCAACCACATCAGATTGGCAGCGTGAAAATCGCGCAAGGCGAGGCCCTGGGGCGGCATCAGAGCGAGCTCATGTGCGTCCCGCCATGCCGCAACCCAAGCATCGACTTGCGCCGCCCGTGCCGGCGCAGCACTGCCGTCGGGCGGCCACCATTCAGCGAACAGGCGGATTTCAGCCGCCAGATAATCCGCGTCCATGGCCGGAATACCTGCGCCAACCGGCGCTCTGCCCAGTTCGACAAGAAGATCGACGGCGGCGCTATAGAGCATCACCGCAGCGGGGCCGCTCGGGTCTTCGAGGCAGCGCGAAAAACTGAGATCGCCCAAATCCTCGAGCAGCAACAAGCGCCCGGCGCTATCTTCGGCCAGAATACCGGGCGCACTGTAGCCGAGGCCGCGCAAGTGCCGCGCGACATGGCAGAACGGCCCGATATCTGTGGCGCCGGAATCCATCAGCACGGCGCTTTCACTCCCGCGCCGCAAGCGCAGATAGCGTCGCGCCGAGGCATCGCCGGCCAACGGCGCGCACACCGCGCCGGACCATCCGGCGGCGGAGAGAAAGTGATCTATTTCACGGCCGCGCTCAGGTGCCCCGCGCGCCAAGTTCGTCATGCCCTGAGGCGGCGCAGCAAGTGCGCGGCGCGCGCACCGTGCGCCATGAATGCCGCGCGCCGGGAGGTTTCGCTGTCGCCCGCAGTCAGGCGCATCTCCAACCAGTCCAGCGGTTCGTTGCCGGCCATTTTTTCCGGCCACTCGATCAGGCAGATCGCGCTACCGAAGGCCTCTTCGATGCCGAGCTCATAAATCTCTTCGGAATCCTCCAACCGGTAGAGATCAAAATGCCAAACCGGCGCGCCGCCATCATTCTCATAAATCTGAACCAGCGTGAATGTCGGGCTCGGCACGTCGACGGGGCCCATCCGGGCACAAATAAAGGCGCGCGCGAAGGTCGTTTTGCCGGCACCAAGATCACCGGCAAGGCCGATAATATCGCCGGCCTCGGCCAGGTGTGCCAAGCGGCCGGCGAGCGCGTCGGTGGCGCTCAGGCCATCGAGCCGCACAAGGAAGGGATGCAAATCGTCAGGATGCGACATCGCCTAAATCATAGCATACCTGCGGCGGCGTGACGGCAACGGTTCAAATCTCGGCCGCACGCGAACTTGCTTGGCGGCTTGGGAACACACAGGTCACCGTCGTGCCTTTTTCGAGAGCCGAGTCCAAGGTCACGGAGCCGCCATGCAATTCGACGAAATTCTTGACCAACGACAAGCCAAGCCCGGTACCGCCCTGGCGCGCCAGCGGATTGTCGGCCTGCCAAAACCGCTCGAATGCTTGGCCATGTTCCCCACCGGCAATTCCCACGCCGGAATCAGACACCCAGACATGGATGTCATGGCCCTCGCGCCGTGCGCCCAGCGTCATCGATCCGCTTGCCGGTGTATATTTTGTCGCGTTGTTCAGGAGGTTGAAGATTATCTGTTTAATCCGCCGCTCGTCGGCTTCCATCTGGCCGATGTCAGGATCGCAGTCGAACGCGACCTGAAGCTGTTTGGAGCGCACGCGTTCCTGGAGCAGATTAAGCATGCTCAATAAGGTTGCATGCACATCGATCGATTCGATCTCCAACACCATCAGGCCGGCCTCTATGGTGGCTAAATCGAGGATGTTGTTGATCAGCGACAGCAATTGCTGAGAGGATTGCAGAATGCCCGAGACATATTCCTGTTGGCGCTCATTGAGCTGGCCGAAATATTGATTGGCCAAAATTTCGGTAAAGCCGATAACCGTATTGAGCGGCGTGCGCAGCTCGTAAGAAACATTGGCGATAAATTCGGATTTGAGGCGATCAGCGGCTTCCAACGCCTGCGCGCGGTCGCGCAGCGCACGCTCAACTTGAAAGCTGTCAGTGATATCGAGATAGGTGATCAGCGTCGCGCCGTCAGGCAGCGGCACATAAGTGCACTCCAGCACTTTCTGATCGCACCGCTCGAGCCGCATCGTCGATCGCTCACGCTCACTGATCCGCGCAATATGAACGGTTTTATAATTTTCCCAATCGTCGCCGCCATCGATAAATTTGCGCGACATTTCGGTGATTTCGGCTATATGCGGCTCGCCGACCAATTGCTCCTGACTGAGTTCCCACAGGGTCGCGAAGCCGGGATTTGACAGTTTGAGCTTGCCGTCAGCGCCAAACACGGCAACCGCCTCGAACAGATTGTCGAGTGTCGCGCGCTGCACCGCCGTCAAAGTGCTGTAGGAGCGCTCCAGAGTGTATCTATCGGTGACGTCCTGCGACATGAACTGCAGGCCGCCAAACGGATGCGGCAGTACGACATGGCGCAGGGTCGAGCCGTCCGGCAGGTGCAGCAATTCCTCTTCGGGCTCGGTGACGCTGGTAAAGAGATCGTTCGTCCGTTTCTTATAGAGACGCCAATCGGCCTGCTCGGGCAGGCGCCGCCGCTCACGCTGTGCTTCCAGCACTTCGGACAAGGTCGGCTCGCCGCTCAGCCAACCCTCGTCGAGATCAAACAATTTGACGAATTCACTGTTGAAAAATATCAGGCGCGTATCGGCCGCATAGACGGCGATTGAGGTGTTGAGCGACTGCAAGACTTGCGCGTGCGCCTCGATGTGGCGCTTGAGATCGGCCTCGGCTTGTTCCAAGTCGCTGATATCGTGCGCCCAGCCAACGGTTCCGCCGCCATCACTGCCACTGGGGCCAAGAGGCGATTCGACAATGTCCAGATAGCGGCGCTCGCCGCCAACCACAACATGGTGGCGGGCGCGATTTACCATGCGGCCCTGCACGACCGCTTGCGCGAGCGCGCGCGCTTCTACCCGCCCGACGCCGGAGATCAATTCGGGACCATGCTCTCGTTGCACGCGGCGCGGCGACGAATCGACGTGCCGCGCGTAGGATTTGTTGCACCAGCTTAAATCCAAATTGGCGGCGCGTTGCCATATGGGCATTTCAACGGCATCGAGAAGGAGCCGCAAATGGTCGATCTCGGCGCTCAATTCGGCGCTTTGCGCGCGTTCGTGGGAGCAATCGCGCAGGATTAGCGTGATGTCGCCGGCGCCGGCGACAAAGCCGTTGACCGCATATGTCTCGCCGTCGATCCGTCCGGCGCAACGCAGAGACAGCGATTTTCCGTTCTCAACCAGGCCGTCAATTGCGGCGAAAAGCTGGACGCAATCCTCAGCCGACAATAGTTCGCCTAGGGCCTCCTTAAAGCTTTCCCGCGTGGCCGCGCCTTTGCCGCCGGGGTTCTGAACGTTGAGGATGTGAATGCCGGCGGTCTTTAGCTCGGATTCGAGCATGCGCCGCGCGCTAAACGCCGTTTTTTGCAGTTCTGCGCCGGTGATGCGTTGCTGCAAAAGCCCGGCGCGGAAATGGATCGCCGCTGCGAATGCAAGCAAAGCGACACCGCCCACGCCAAGGAGCGCCGCGTCATCGGCTTGCCAGGCTGCGAATGCGCCCTTGGCAGCCAGAGCGACAGCCAGAAACATAAATCCAGCCATCGTCCGGCGCACAGCGCTGAGGGCTCCGTGAGCTGTCATAGACAGACCAATGTTAGGGGTCAACTGAATGCCAAACAAGATACCGCATGCCCAGTTTGATCTACCTCAAAGCGTGCTGCGTGGATTTCGGTTGAAATGGGCAACATTGTCGGCGCGACACTGCTGCGCCGAGCAATTTATGGTGAATATACTTTTAAGGAGAGAAGCAATGACTTGGGATCTCGCCTTGCCGCTACTGATCATGCTTTCGACCGGTATCGTTGGTGTTCTGATCTGGTACAGCGCACGCAAAATTATGTTAGACCCGCGCGCCGACGATCATACGGACTCTCTTCCGGAGGGCGGGGATTAAGGTGCGCGGGCCCGCCCGGCGGGCCCCTATCCTTAACCCAGAACGGTTGCCATACCGTTAATAACGGTAGTGATCGGACTTGAAGGGACCATCCGCGGACACACCGATATATTTGGCCTGTTCATCGCTTAACTTGGTGAGCTTGACGCCGAGCTTGTCCAAATGCAGCGCTGCGACTTTCTCATCGAGATATTTGGGCAGGGTATAGACCTTGTTCTCATACATCCCGTTGTTGGCCCAAAGTTCCATCTGCGCCAACACCTGATTTGAAAAAGAGGTGCTCATAACGAAACTGGGATGGCCGGTAGCACAGCCCAAATTCACCAAGCGGCCCTTAGCCAGCACGATCAAACGCTTGCCATCGGGAAATTCGACCTCGTCGACCTGCGGCTTGACCTCGTGCCAGGGGTAATTCTGCAGCTCGGCGATCTGAATTTCAGAATCGAAATGGCCGATATTGCAGACGATGGCGCGGTCCTTCATCTGGCGCATGTGATCGAGGGTAATCACATCCAAATTGCCGGTCGCGGTGACGAAGATATCGCCCCGGGATGCCGCATCGTCCATGGTGGTGACCTCATAGCCCTCCATCGAAGCCTGCAGGGCGCAGATCGGATCGACCTCGGTCACCAACACTCGAGCGCCTTGGCCGCGCAGCGAAACCGCACAGCCTTTGCCAACGTCGCCATAGCCGTTCACCACCGCTATTTTCCCGGCCAGCATCACGTCGGTCGCCCGTTTGATGCCGTCCACGAGGCTCTCGCGGCAGCCGTAGAGATTGTCGAATTTCGACTTGGTGACGGAATCATTGACGTTGATGGCTGGCACCTTGAGGGTGCCGGCTTTTTCCATGTCATAGAGGCGCAGCACGCCGGTGGTGGTCTCTTCCGAGACTCCCTTGACCGCGGCCATCTGGTCGCCATAGCTGTCATGCAGAATCTTGGTCAGATCGCCGCCATCATCGAGGATCATATTCACCCGCCAGCCGTCCGGTGCTTCGATGGTTTGCTTGATGCACCATTCATATTCTTCTTCGGTCTCGCCCTTCCAGGCGAACACCGGCACGCCGGTGACGGCGATCGCCGCCGCCGCGTGATCTTGGGTCGAGAAGATATTGCAGCTTGACCACCGCACCGTCGCGCCGAGCGCCGTCAATGTCTCGATGAGGACGGCGGTTTGGATGGTCATGTGCAGGCAGCCGAGAATGCGCGCGCCGGAAAGCGGTGCGGCGGCGCCAAATTCCTGGCGCAGCGCCATGAGGCCCGGCATTTCAGTTTCCGCGATGGCGATTTCCTTGCGGCCCCAATCGGCGAGCGAAATGTCTTTGACCTTGAAATCGGTAGCGTCCGACATGGAATATTCTCCGGCGTAGATGGCTGAGGGTTTGACGAGGGTGGCGGGCACCAAAACGGCGCTCCTGCCGCGCGCGGCGTTGTAACACCGCCGCCCGTGGCACACAAGGCGCACACGGCGGAAAATCGGTTATTTGACGGCTATTCGAGGGTGTTAAAATCGTCCAGGAGCGCAGCTATGATGCCCGAATCGGATTGTTCCATGATTTGTTCGGCGCGCCGCTGTGCATCCGACATTTCAAGGCCCAGGACGCGCTGCTTGACGCGCGGCAAATTGGGCGCGGACATTGAAAGGTCGCGCAATCCCAAGCCCAACAGCAGCGCCGTTAAGCGTGGGTCGCCCGCCATTTCACCGCATAGATTAACCGGAATTCCGGCAGCGGCGCCGGCTTGCGCAGTATATCTGATAAGCCGCAGTACGGCCGGGTGCAGCGGGTCATAAAGATGCGCCACCTGCTCGTCTCCGCGGTCGGCGGCCAGGGTATACATGGTGAGGTCGTTGGTACCGATGGAGAAATAATCGCAATTCTTGGCCAGGCTGTCGGCGGTCAATGCGGCGCCCGGCGTCTCGATCATGATGCCGAGTTGGGGCAACGGGTCCGACATGGCCGCGCGCTTGCGCTCCAACCGCCGGACCACCTTATCCATTGCTTCGCGGACACGCTTGATCTCGCTCGAAGTATTGATCATCGGCAGCAGGATGCGGAGTTTGCCATGCGCGCTCGCACGCAACATGGCAGCGAGTTGGGTTTCGAGCAATTTGCGCACTTTGAGAGATAGGCGGATTGCGCGCAGACCCAATGCTGGGTTGGCGCTTGGACTGATATGCTCGCCCAGAGAATAGGCTAGTTTGTCGCTGCCCACATCGAGGGTGCGCACGGTTACGGGGTGGCCTTCCATGCCTTCGAGGATGTCCCTGAAGGCAACATATTGCTCGTCTTCGCTAGGCAATGTATCGCGGTTCATATAAAGGAATTCACTGCGCAGCAGGCCGACGCCTTCGGCGCCGACTTGACGGGCCAAGGCCAATTCAGAGGGCAATTCCAAATTGCACTGCAATGTTATGCGCACTTCATCGCGGGTCATGGCAGGTACGCTGCGCAAACGCTCAAGCTGGCGCTGGCGCCTGGCAAGGGCTTCGCGCCGGCGCTCGAAGCGGGCGATGGTTGCCGCGCTTGGATTGACGATCACCGTGCCGCGCACGCCGTCGACGACAATTATATCGCCCGGCCGCACGTCATGCACAAGGTTGGGGACGCCCAAAACCGCCGGCAGCCCGAGCGAGCGCGCCATGATCGTGGTATGCCCTTCGGCGCCACCGAGGGCGGATGCGAATCCGCCGACGATCGCCGGATCCATCAACGCTGTATCCGCTGGTGTAATTTCCTCGGCAATGATAATTGAGCCCGGCACCAAGCCCGAGAAGGCCTGATAATCCGCTTTGGTTAAATTGCGAACCAGGCGGGCGCTGACTTCACGCACCTCCTGAATCTTGCCGGCGAGATAGGTATCCTCAATCTCCGCGAAGGCATGACCGATTTGCGACAACTCGGCCTGCACGGCCGCTTCGGCGTTAAGCTTGTCCTTGCGAATGCGGTCTTCGACACCGCGGACAAGGCGCGAGCCGGCCAGCATTTGGCGGTGCGCTTCGAGCAGATAGGTCAGTTCCTCCGCCGCCGCCCCGGACAGCGCCGACGCCTTAATGCGCAATTTCTCGACCTGCTTAATCGAAAATTGTACGGCGCCATCAAAACGTTTTAGCTCGGCGTCGATGTCGGTGACGCAATAGTCGGGCACATCGATCAGGCCGCGCTCCATCACATGCGCCGGGCCAATCGCGATGCCGGCGGACACGCCCAATCCTGAATATTTCAGTTCCGCCAACACCGGAGCGGCAGCGCCATCGCCAGCGGCGTCGGCAAGCTCAGGCCGGCCCTTGCCGTGGACTGTCTCGTCAATCTTCATCGAATTTATCGTCTACCAATTTGAGCAATGCCGCGAGAATCTCTGCGGTCTCACGACCTCTAGCTTCCAGCGTAATTTCAGTTCCCGGCGCCGCGGCCAGCATCATCAAGCCAAGAATCGAGGTGCCGGAGACCCGGTTGCCATTGCGAATGACCCAGACTTCGGCATCGAAGGCACCCGCCATACGCACGAACTTTGCCGCGGCGCGGGCGTGCAAGCCCAAGCGGTTGGCAATCAGACAGGTACGCCGTTCGAATTCGCCAGGCGCCTGCGCGCCTTCGCCGTGACTGCTCATGAGCCGGCCGGCGCCAAGGCGTTCACTGCTTTTCCCCCTCCAACAGGCTGCTCGCCACGTTGATATATTTTCGCCCGGCCTCCTGAGCCAGAGCGACGGCTTCGGACAAATTATTCTCGCCGCGGACGCTGGCCAGCTTGATCAGCATCGGCAAGTTCATCCCGGCGATGACCTCCACCTTCGCCTGATCCATCACCGAGATGGCGAGATTAGACGGGGTGCCGCCGAACATATCTGTCAGCAGGATAACGCCATGGCCATCATCGACTTCGCTGATGGCGGCCAGGATATCCTTACGCCGGACTTCCATATCGTCATCGGCGCCAATACAAACGGCGCGCGTGTTCGGCTGGCGGCCGACCACATGTTCCGTCGCGGCGACAAATTCCTCAGCCAAACGGCCGTGGGTTACCAACACCAGCCCGATCATTTCTTCCCCCAGACAATTTCATACCGCGCGCGCTACGTTTCAGATCCGCGCGAACGGTCGCTTCCCTCAATTAGAGCGCCGCGCCGTGCTAAACGCCCGATCCCGTTTCCGTCGGCTGCGGGCCGCCTTCCAGATCGCGGTGGCGGACGCCGACTTGGCGGCCGGATTTCTTGAGCGCTTCGGCGACGCGTTCGGCGACGAATACAGAGCGGTGACGCCCTCCCGTGCAACCCACCGCAATCGTCAGATAGGACTTACCCTCACGCTCATAGGCGGGCAAGAGCGATATCAGCATGTTCTTCAGACTAGCAAAAAACGTGGCGTAGGCCGAGTCCGCCTCGATATGCCTGCCGACGGCCAAATCCAGGCCGCTCAGGGGACGGAGATTGTCCTGATAATGCGGGTTGGACAGGAAGCGCACGTCGAACACCAAATCCGCATCCGCCGGCAGGCCGCGCGGATAGGAAAACGACATCACAAAGACGCTGAGTTCAGGCTGGCGGGCCGGCGCGAAATGGCCCACCAACAGGCGGCGCAAATCGCGGATGCTGAGTTCAGTCGTATTGATCGTCAAATCGGCGCGGCGGCGCAGCCAATCGAGGCGCTCGCGCTCGCGCCGGATGCCGTCGATAACCGGGCGATCTGCGGCCAGCGGATGGGGCCGTCGAGATTCGGTAAAGCGGCGGCGCAAGGCTTCGTCGTCGCCGTCGAGGAACAGCAGCGTGACCTCCACATCGTCGCGGTCCAGCAAAGGCGCGATATCATGCTCAAAATGCTCCAGGTCGAACTGCCTGGTGCGCACATCCACACACAGCGCCAGTGGCCTGTTGAGCGGGGCGGCAGGTGCCTCTCCGGGTGCGTCTTCAGGCGCCGAATCCATTGGGCGGACGAGATTGGAAAGCAGCGACAACGGCAAATTGTCGACCACTTCATAGCCACTGTCTTCAAGCACTTTCAGCGCCGTGCTCTTGCCGGCGCCCGACATTCCAGTGACCAGCAAAAGGCGGCGGCGCGGCGGCGCTGTGGCGGCTGTGGCGCTCATGCCGGCCTCGCCAGGCGCGGCGCCAGGTCTTCGACCAACGCCTCACCGCGGGCCAGCATCGCGCATGTCATGCGGAGTTTAGCCGGCGCCGACGCCTCGAACGGCATCACGGCGATGCGCGGCAATTCAATGCCTTCGATGGTGCAGCGCGCGGGCGGCGGCAAGCGTTCGATCTGATCGGCAGGGACGAGATCGGCGACCAGCACAAGCGCCACGCGTGGCAGATAGTGCAGCTGCATCAGGCCAATTCCGCGAATTTCGATCAGCCCCGCAAGCGCCGGTGGCGGCGCGGCAAACAGGGTACCGTCTTCAGGCTGGCAGAGCACTTGATCGTCAGCGACGAGCGCGCCGCCGCCATCGATCAGGCGCAGCGCCAAATCCGATTTTCCAGCGCCGGAGGGCCCCCGCAGCAGCACGCCCTGGCCCGCCAGCGCAACACAGGTTGCGTGGCTGATTTGCATGTTGCCGACAAAGTGAAACGCCGCCAGCGTGCTGTCAATCCGTGTAACGACGGATCAAGCGGCGGACGCCTCGGCAGTTTGGGTGAGCAGCGCGAAAAGTGCTTCAGCATGCTCCGATCCGCGCAGGCGGGTGCACACATCATCATCGCGCAACAGCCGCGAAATGCGTGCTAGGGCCTTCAGATGATCAGCGCCGGCGCCTTCGGGCGCGAGCAGCAAGAAGATTAAATCGACTGGCTGTTCATCGATCGCCTCGAAATCGACCGCTGCGGGCAATCGCGCGAACACACCGTAAAGCCGATTGATATCGCCGAGTTTGCCGTGCGGAATCGCGATGCCTTTGCCGACGCCGGTCGAGCCCAGACGCTCGCGCTCCAAGAGCACGTCAAAGATTGTGCGCTCGTGAATGCCGGTCTCCTTGGCGGCCACGGCGGCCAATTCCTGCAGCAGCTGTTTTTTGCTGCCCGCCTTGAGATTGGCGAGCACGCCCTGCAACGACAGGATATCCGTTATTTCCATGCTTGCGCCTCCGGCGCGCTATTCGGCTGTCGAAATCTGCGGATCAATCCAGCCGATATTTCCGTCGGGCCGGCGATACACCACATTCATGGCGCCATGGCTACGATTGAAAAATATCAGCACCGGCAATTCCGCCAAATCCATCCGCATGACCGCCTCGCTGACCGTCAATTCGGCGATCTCGGTCGAGGTCTCAGCGACGATAACGGGCGACAAACCTTCGGGCTCAGCGCTTTCATCGTCATGTTCCAGCTCCGATTCGGCCGCAATCACATATTGCTGAGCGAAAACCGCCGCCACATCCACGCTCCGGCTCCGGCCACGGTGATGATCGCGCAGACGGCGCTTGTACCGCCGCAGGCGCTTTTCAACCCGCGCGGCGGCGATATCGAAGCATGCGAATATCTCATCCGCTTCGCCCTGGCCCTGCAGCGTGATGCCCGAACCGACATGAACGGTGATTTGGGTCTCGAAGTTTCTTTTGCCGCTTTCGAACACCACGTGCGCATCGATCGCGGTGGTAAAATACTTGCTGATCGCGGAATCGAGACGCTCGCGCACATGTTCGCGCAGGCGATCACTGACCCGGACATGTCGGCCCTTGACGGTTAACTGCATGGCTAAAATCCCTTCACGCGACCCGGCGCGCATGTGATCGAATTATTCGACTGACCGCTCCGGGTCTGAAGGCGGCAGCAACATAGTTCCGCGCCCGAAGCGAGTCAATAGGCGCGCCAGAGGCTCGCCAGAGCCTGCCGGAGGCCCGATATTTCGGACATTTTGTAGGTATCTCAATGGATTATATCATAATCCACGGGCCGCTTTGGCCAATTCCCTGCGGCGCCGTTGCGACGAAGGGATGTGCATCGCGTCGCGGTACTTAGCCACCGTCCGGCGCGCGATATCGACTCCGGATTGGTTGAGAATTTCGGCGATTCGGTCGTCCGATAAGACGTTGGCGCCGGTCTCGCCGGCAATCAACTCGCGCACGCGATGACGCACCGCCTCGCTGGAATGCGCCGCGCCACCGGCGCTGCTGGCCAGGCTGGCGGAAAAGAAAAATTTGATTTCGTAGGTGCCGCGCGGCGTGCCGATATACTTATTGTTGCTGACGCGGCTGACCGTGCTTTCATGCACGCCGACAATCTCGGCAACCATGCTCAATGTGAGCGGCCGCAACTGCTGCACGCCGTGGGTAAAGAACGCTTCCTGTTGGCGCACCAACTCGGTGGCGACTTTTAAAATCGTCCGAGCGCGCTGATCGAGCGCGCGCACCAGCCAATTCGCATCTTGATAGCAATTTGAAATAAAGCTGCGCGCCGCGCTGTCGGTCGCGCAGTCGCGCAACTCGACATGGTAGCGATTGTCGATCATGACGCGCGGCAAGGTCTCGGTATTGAGTTCCACGCTCCAGCCACCGCCGGGCGTTGGACGGACAAATACGTCGGGCACAATGGTTTGCGCGATGTGATGATCGAAGGCCGCGCCGGGCTTGGGATTGAGGCGCTTGATCTCGGCCACCATGTCGGCCAAATCTTCTTCATCCACGCCGCATAATTTCATTAAACCGGTCGCGTCGCCGGCCGCCAAGCGATCGAGATTCTCGATCAGCGCGGCCATGGCCGGGTCGAAGCGTCCGACGTCGCGTAGCTGAATGGCCAAGCATTCGCCGAGATCGCGGGCTAAGACGCCGGGCGGATCAAAGCCGTGCAATATGCTCAATACGGATTCGATGCGCTCCGGCGCGCAGTCGAAACGTGCGGCCACAGCGCCGAGATCGCCCACGAGATAGCCGGCATCGTCGACCAGATCGATGAGCGCGCTGCCGATCAGCTTGTCGGAAGGTTGGGAAATTTCGATGCCGAGTTGGGCCAGGAGATGTTCGCGCAGGGTGCTGGGCGCTGATTCGGCCTGTTCGATTCCGTCCGTCATTGTCTCGGAGCCGGCACCCCGCGCCGGCAACGAGGCGCCATGCCGCCCCATCTGGTCGGCTTCGCTACCGGGCACGCCACCGGACGCGCCGCCGGATGCGCCACCGCCCGACCAATAATCGTCGGAGCTTAAATCAATGTCGGCAAGTTCCTCGCCCGCGGGCATGTCGGCATTTCGCGCCAATGCTGAATCTGATGCCATCGGGTCGCTATTCGCTGCTTCGCCGTCGCCCGCCACGGGGGATTCGCTTTCCGAAATCGCGCCGTCCTTGCGCTCGAGCAGCGGATTTTTCTCAAGCTCGCCATCAATAAAGGCCGAGAGCTCGATATTGTTCAGCTGAACCAGTTTGATCGACTGCTGCAATTGCGGCGTCATGACCAGTGACTGGCCCTGCCGCATCTCCAGCCGGGGTATCATCGCCATTCGAGCAACAATCCCTACATTTGGAATCGGTCGCCCAGATACACCCGGCGGACTTCTTCGTTGCTCACGATATCAGAGGGTTTGCCCTCCATCAGAACGGCGCCTTCATAGAGAATGTAGGCACGGTCGACGATCCCCAGGGTTTCGCGCACATTATGGTCGGTCAGCAATACGCCGATGCCACGATGCTTGAGATGCGCCACCAATTCACGAATTTCCGCCACGGCGATGGGATCGATGCCAGCCAAGGGTTCGTCCAACAACATGAAGCTCGGCTTCGAGGCCAGTGCGCGGGCGATTTCCACGCGCCGGCGCTCACCGCCTGAAAGCGCCAATGCCGGCGTCCGGCGAAGATGGCTGATGGAGAATTCGGCGAGCAATTCATCCAACAGGGTCTCGCGTTTCTCGCGCACAGGTTCAACGACCTCCAACACGGCACGAATATTGTTTTCGACTGAAAGGCCGCGAAAAATTGAAGCTTCCTGCGGCAAATAGCCGATTCCCAGCCGCGCACGGCGGTACATCGGGAGATCGGTAATGTCATGGCCGTCCAAGTGAACCGAGCCATACTCGGAAGCAATCAACCCGGTCATAATATAGAAGCATGTTGTCTTCCCGGCGCCGTTCGGACCGAGCAGGCCAACAGCCTCGCCGCGCCGCACATAAAGGCTCACATCGCGCAAAACCGGACGCTTTTTGAAGCGCTTGCCGAGATTATGCGCGGCCAGCCCCTTGCTTTCGGCCACCAGTCGCGGCTCTCTGCCCTGTGCGCCGCCATTGTTAGTTTGGATAACCGAATCCTCTTTGTTGGGATTGGCTCTGATCATAGCGCAAACTGGTTAATTATTTTTCTTTTTCGGCACAAACAGCCCACGCACCCGCTCGCGCTCGCCATCAACAGCCGTTGCGCTTAGAACTTTACTTTGGCCAGTCGCCAAATCGAGCTCCAATTGTTCGCCCTGGATGATGTTGTCGCCCTGCGTAAGTACCACTTGCCCGGTCAGCCAAATTTTCTCGTTGTCGACATCGTAAATGCCCCGCGCACCCTGCGCCGTCTCGTCGGGCGATGAGACGAAGACATTACCTTCGGCATCGATCTGCGATATTCCCTGCTGGTCCGGGTTCTCTTTGTTGGCGCGGTAATGGACGATAAGCATGTCAGCCCTGAGCAACATGTCGCCCTGGATCGCATCGACATCGCCACGGAATATCGCCAGGTTTTCGGTCTGGCGAACTTCCAGGGTGTCGGCAGTAATTTCGATCGGCGCCTGGCTGTTATGGCTGCCGTTCAATTGGTCGAGCTGCGCAGCGGCTGGGGTGAAAGCGGCGGCGAAGACGAACCCCGCCAAGATCAGTGATAGGACCAATCGAGCTCTCATACCGTCATCCCCGCCCGCCGGGAAATACAGTCATCCTCACGCCCCCCCCGAAGAACATAGCTTGTGCGTTGTCATCCAGAAAAAAATTTCCGGCTTGCAGCAGGCCGAGCGGCCCTTGGCCATCCAGCGGCGTATCACCATCGGCGGTGCGCGCCGCAAGATCGACATGCGCCCGCGCGGTGTGAAATTCATGGCCCTGATCTGAAAAAATCGAAACATCGCCGGCCAAATCCAAATAGCGCTCGTCGCTCTGATACAGCCCCTCATGCGCTGTCAGCGACAGCCATTGGCCGCTGCTATCGTCGATGAACACATCAGCGGAGATATTCTGCAAACTCACCAGCGGCGAGTTCGGTTGCGGCTGGCTCGCTTCGGCGGCGGTCACCGTATAGGGCTGGTTTTGATCGTCCACGCCGAGGTAACGGGCATTGACCATGCGCAGCGAGCCATCGAGATCAGGCGCATCGCTGAACAATATGCGAAAGCCTTGTTCGCGCCCGGACGCCAGCGGCCATACGATGATCAGACCCAGCAACAACAAAGCGCCAAGCGGCAGCGCATAGCGCATGAAGCCAACAAAATTGCTGTAGCCGACGGTCCGCCCAGCGGCGCCCTTGTGGCTTCGCACCTGCAAGCCGGCGAGGCGGGGGACCGGGTTGGCCGTCGCGCCGGTAAATGGGCCGAGGGGTGGGTCGGTCGGCGGCAAGGCACCTCCGTCTCCCGAACTTGCGGTCATGTAATGCCAGCTCGCAGGCAATCATGAATATGCAGAATGCCGACCGGCGTTTTGCCATCGGCAACGAAAAGGCCAGTGATCTTGCACTCGTTCATCACGCGCACCGCTTCAGCCGCAAGCGCATCGACACGAATTGTTTGCGGATTGGCCGTCATGAGATCGCATGCCCGCCGCTCGAGCAGGTCGTCGGTAAGATTGCGGCGCAAATCTCCGTCGGTCACGATACCCAGAAGATCGCCGGCCGCGTCGATCACGCCGACGCAGCCAAAGCGTTTCGCTGTCATAACGATGAGCGCCTCCGCCATAACCGTGTCCGCACCGACCAGCGGAAGATCATCCGCGCCGTGCATGATATCGCGCACACACACCAAGCTTTGGCCGAGCTTTCCGCCAGGATGAAATACATGGAAATCGGTTTCGGAAAACTGCTTGCGTTCGAACAGCGCCACTGCCAAAGCGTCGCCAAGCGCCAACGTCATCGTCGTCGAAGTTGTTGGCGCGAGGCCGAGCGTGCCAGCTTCGGGCTCGTCCGCCGTAATCAAGGCCACGTCGGCACGGTCGCCCAACGTGCTTCCCGCCCGCCCGACGATGGCGATTAGCGGGATTTCAAAGCGCTTGGAAAAATGCACCAAGTCGCTCAATTCGGTGGTTTCACCGGAATTGGATAACGCCAATAGCGCATCGTCACGGGTAATCATGCCGAGATCGCCATGGCTTGCCTCCGCAGGATGCACGAAGATCGCCGGCGCACCGGTGGAGGCGAGCGTTGCAGCAATCTTACTTCCGATATGGCCGCTTTTGCCCATGCCCGAGACAACGATCCGCCCTTTGGTGCGTGCGAGAATTTCCACCGCGACGGCAAAATTGGCGTCCAATTCCTTTGCCAAACGAGACAAGGCACGGGCCTCCAGTTGGAGGACCCGACGGCCGACGGTCAAGTCGCGATTCTCCTCCAAATCGCCACGCTCCGCCTCGGACACAGCCTTCTTCGTTGGCACGTTCATATCGAACATTCGCGAATTGGTTCGTGCGCCTGGCGCAAAATTATTCGCCGACGACACCTAATTGCTTGGAACATACTCGCTTCCGCGGAAAATTTAACCGAATATTCGTTGCTGGCGATCGAGAAAATGGCGCTTACAATGCATAATCGCACGGCGCGCCGACGGCGCGATAGACCGGATTGGCGATCTGTTGCACCGTCCTCGCAAGTTGAGTAGCGTGCAGCGCCCGTTCAAACACCTATTTGGCGTCGGGAAACAAAATAGCAAGTGGATCAATTTGATGGCTGCGGCGCGTCAAAATAAATCTAAATCCGGATCGAACTCTTCCGGCCCCGATTCTACCAACCCCATTTCTCCAGGCTATGCGGCCTCCGGGGTTAGTAGCGATCAAGCGGAGGCCGGACTTGGGCGGCTGGTCGAACATATCAAATCGACATGGACCTTGAGCGATGCGCCAGTCCAGCTCGACCTCGGCTATTTCGCCAACGTCATCGACGTGGCCGGCATGGGAATCGCTATTTGCACCGATGGTATCGGCTCCAAGGCGTTGATCGCGCAAATGCTCGGAAAATACGACACAGTGGGCATCGATTGCGTGGCGATGAACGTCAATGATCTGATTTGTGTCGGCGCCACGCCGCTCAGCATGGTCGACTATGTGGCCGTGGAAAGCGCCCAACCAGATATGCTGGAAGCGATCGGCGCGGGCCTGGCGGAAGGCGCCCGGCAGTCCAATATTTCCATTTCGGGCGGTGAAATCGCTCAGCTCAAGGACATTATCAAAGGTCATGCGCCGGGGCTCGGGTTCGACCTCGCCGGCACTGCGATTGGCCGCGTTGATCTCGACAAGGTAAACCTCGGTGAGACGGTGCGAGCCGGAGACGTCATTATCGGTATCACGAGCAACGGCATTCACAGCAATGGCCTCAGCTTGGCGCGCCGAGCGCTGTTTGAGGTCGCCGGCTATGACGCCACAACCCATCTCGACGAACTCGGCTGTAGCGTTGGCGAGGAGTTGCTGCGGCCAACCTATATTTATGTTGCCGAAGCGCTCGATATTCTCGACCGCGTCGACGATGTCGGCGCGTTGATCCACATCACCGGCGATGGGTTTTTGAACCTCACCCGCGTCAAGGCCGATGTGAGCTTTGTCATTGACGATCTACCGCCTGTGCCGCCGTTGTTTGGGCTGATCGAGCGCATCACCGGCGCCGCCGCGATGGAGATGTATCACGTGTTCAATATGGGCATCGGCTTTTGCTTGGTGCTTCGCCCGGAAGCCGAGGCGCAGGTGCTGGACATCATCCGCGGCCATGGCAAGGCCTGCCAACGCATCGGCTATGTCAGCGATGGCCGCGCCGGACACGTTAAAATCGAGCCGGCCGGGATTGAGATGATACGCTGAATCATCGCGCCGTTTAGGCGCGGCTTAGACGTCGCGTGGCCTAGTGGTGAAAGATGTCGACCTCGTCCCACCCGGCGAGATCGAGGCGCGCGCGATGGGGCAGAAAATCGAAGCAGGCCTGGGCTATTTCGGTGCGCCCTTCGCGGGCCAACATGCGATCGAGAATATTTTTGATATCATGCAAGTGGAGAACATCGGACGCGGCATAGGTTTGTTGCTCGGGGGTCAGTTCCGCCGCGCCCCAGTCCGAGGACTGCTGCTGCTTAGACAATTCGACACCGAGCAACTCGCGGCACAGATCCTTGAGGCCGTGACGGTCGGTATAGGTGCGCACCAGTTTGGACACAATTTTGGTGCAATAGACGGGCTGGCACGTGACGCCGAGATAGCGTTCGAGGATGGCCACGTCGAAGCGCCCGAAATGAAACAATTTGAGCACCTTGGGATCGCCGAGAATGGCCTTCAGATTGGGCGCTGAATAATCACCGGGCGGCAGAAAATGCACGAGATGGCAATCACCGTCGCCGCGCGACATCTGCACCACGCAGAGGCGGTCGCGATGCGGCTGAAGGCCCATGGCCTCGCTGTCGATCGCGACGCTGTCGCCGAAGGCGAGACCCGGCGGTAAATCATTGATATGCAAATGTATGGCCATCCCGGTCTTGGGTAGCCGGGTGGTTTCAGCCTGTCAACCCGAATCGCCGGCTTGATTTCCGCTGGCAGCCGGGCCTGAAGTATCCTAAGTAGGAGCTTCATCATGAAAGCGGCGACGGTATGAGCAAACGCGTTGTGACGGTTTTTGGCGGTTCTGGATTTCTCGGCCGTCACCTGATCCAAAAATTGGCGCAGGACGGTGCACGCATACGGGTCGCGGTGCGGCGTCCGGAATTCGCCGGATTTCTGCGTCCCATGGGCGACGTCGGACAGATCGCCTTGATCCAGGCCAATGTGCGCGACGATGTATCGGTGGCGCGCGCCATCGAGGGCGCAAGCGAAGTGGTGAATTTATCAGGCATTCTGGTGCAACGCGGGCGCCAGCGCTTCGCCGAAGTCCATGCGCGCGCGCCCGGTCGCATTGCCCGCGCCGCGGCGGCAGCCGGCGTCAATAGACTGGTCCATATTTCCGCTATCGGCGCCGACGCCGGGGCCAATTCAGCCTACGCCCGCAGCAAAGCTGCAGGCGAGCAGGCGTTGCGCGCGGCTTTCCCGCGGGCGACGATCCTCCGGCCCGCAGTCATGTTCGGTCCGGAGGATAATTTTTTTAATAAATTCAGCGCATTGGCGCGAATTTCTCCATTCCTTCCGGTGTTCTTCAAGATTCGCCAGCGGCCCAAATTCCGCATCGAAGGGCTTTATCTAATCCCCGAAATCGAGGCCGGAACAACGCGTATGCAGCCAGTGCATGTGAGCGACGTCGGGCATGCCGTGGAGCGCGTACTGAGCAGTGGTTCAGGCGAATGTGACGGCAAGACCTATGAATTAGGCGGGCCGACGATATACAGCTTCCGCGAATTGATGGAATTGGTGGCGCGCGAAACCCACTATAAGCGCCTGCTCGTGCCGGTTCCCTATATCGCCGCCGATGTCCTTGGCTTCTTGGCGCAGTTCCTGCCCGAACCACCGTTTTCAGTGGATCAAGCAAAGATGCTGCGTGCGGACAATGTGGTGGCAGAGGGCGCGCTGACGCTCGGCGATCTTGGCATCGCGGCGAGCCCGGCAGAAATGATCCTGCCAACCTATCTGCACCGCTTTCGCCGTGCGCGCACGGATTCGAGCGCTGAGGCGCATTCCTGAACAGACATCTAGAGCATGTCAGGTTCGCTTGCCCTCACCCGGCACGCTCTATCTCTTTACAATTGAAGCAAATGCGTCGTCGCAGGTGATTCCACCTGCTCGGGATTTGCTCTAGGCGCCGAACGACCAGTCGAAGCCGTAGTAAAGCACCAGCAACACGACGCCTAGAAACAGGCGATAGATGACGAACGGTGTGAAGCTCACACGCTTCAACATGAACATTAACACCGCGATCGAGAACAGCGCCGTCACGAACGCAATCGCGGCCGCGAGGCCGGCGTCTCCCGTGATGATCGGCTCGCCCGATTGCACCATATCGCGCGCCGCCACCGCGCCTGCCGCGACAATTACCGGAATCGACATCAGCATCGAAAACCGTGCTGCTTCACCGCGCTCGAATCCTAAAAAGCGCGCTGCCGTCATGGTGATACCGGAGCGGCTGGTGCCGGGCACCAGCGCCAGGACCTGCGCCGCGCCGATGATGAAGGCGCTGCCAATGGTCATATGCTCGATCCGCCGCACCGTCATGCCGACGCGGTCGGCGATCCACAACAGCACGCCGAAAATGAGCATGGTCCAGGCAACGATCAGGGAAGAGCGGAATAGATCTGGGGCGAACGTGACCAGCAGGGCGCCGGCCACGAGCACCGGCGGCAGGGAAACCAACAGGTGGATGCCGAGGGCCCGTCCGGCCCTGCGCTCCGGCCGCCGACCGCCGGCGAAGCCCGCCAGAATCGCCCAAATATCGCGACAAAAATAGACCAGCACCGCGCCTAGCGTGCCGACATGGACAGCAATATCGATATTACTGCCCTGGTCCTGCCAGCCGGCCAAATGCGGCAGCAAGACAAGATGCCCCGAGGAGCTGACCGGCAAAAACTCGGAGATACCCTGGACGATCGCCAAAATGACAATGTGCAACAACAGCACGATGCAAATAGCCTGTGTGTAATAAATTTCAGCGGAAATTCTTGTGCTGAACGGTTATATCACATTGTACTCTAAGGATAATTGGTAATTCGCACATAGTTCGCGTGGGGTAAATTATGGTGTGTCCGAATTTGGCCTGCATATGAAACAGTCATAGAAACGGACTAAAATCGCGAAATCTAATTTTTCTGATTTTAATGATTTTAATTACTGGTGGCCGAACGGCCCATCTAAGTCAGCATTTCTGACTTAGATTCTGTTTTTTCTCGCATTTGCTCAATTTCTCCGCTAGATTGCCGGTCCATATGCGGCGCCTGGAGAGAATTGCCGGCTGCTTCACCAAAAAACCAGTCACCGCGACAACAGAGGCTAGCGGGCGCTATATGCTTAAATTCGTCGATATTGCGGCTAAACGGCCGGACAAGCGCGATCCCAAGGAGCGCCGCGAAGACTGGAATGAGGTCTATCGCGACTACGTGCCTGGGAGTGCATTGGAGCAGGCCTCGCGTTGCTCGCAATGCGGCGTACCGTTCTGTCAAATCCATTGTCCAGTTCAGAACAATATCCCCGACTGGCTCATGTTGACCGCCGCTGGGCGCCTGCAAGAGGCCTATGAGATCTCTTCGGCGACCAATAATTTTCCCGAGATTTGTGGCCGCATCTGCCCGCAGGATTTGCTGTGTGAAGGCAATTGCGTGATCGAGAAGGGGTTCGAGTCGGTCACCATCGGTGCTGTCGAGCGCTATATCACCGACACCGCGTTTGCCGAGGGTTGGGTCAAGGCGGTCCGCCCGACGGTTGAGCGGCCTGAATCGGTGGGCATTATCGGCGCCGGGCCGGGCGGCTTGGCGGCTGCGGAAATGCTGCGCCAGCAGGGCTATCAGGTGCATGTCTATGATCGTTACGACCGCATCGGCGGGCTGCTGATCTACGGCATTCCGAATTTCAAACTGGAAAAACATATCGTCGAGCGGCGCGCCAATTTACTGATCGAAAGCGGCGTCGAATTCCATCTGCAATTCGAAGTCGGCCGCGATGCCACGCTGGCCGATCTCCGCGCCCGCCACGATGCCGTACTGATCGCCACCGGCGCCTACGCGGCGCGCGAGATCAAGGTGCCCGGCGTTGGCCTCGATAACATCTTCAAGGCGATGGATTATCTCACCGCGAGCAACCGCAAGGGGCTGGGCGATGCAGTGCCGGAATTCGACGACGGCACCTTGAATGCCGCCGGCAAGAATGTCGTGGTTATCGGCGGCGGCGATACGGCGATGGATTGCGTGCGCACGGCAATCCGCCAAAAGGCTAAATCCGTCACCTGCCTCTACCGCCGTGACCGGGCCAACATGCCGGGCTCGCTGCAAGAGGTCACCCATGCCGAGGAAGAGGGCGTCTCGTTCGCCTGGCTATCGGCGCCCGAAGCCTTTGTCGGCGAAGATGCTGTGGCGGGGGTGCGCGCGGTGCACATCCATCTCGGTGTGGCCGATGCGTCCGGCCGTCAGACGCCGCAGCCGATTGCCGGCTCGAGCCACACCCTGCTCGCTGATCTCGCGATCCAGGCACTTGGTTTCGATCCAGAGGATTTGCCGGTGCTGTTCGACGCGCCGGAGCTCGAGATAACGCGCTGGGGCTCGGTCAAGGTCGACTGGCGTTCGATGATGACCAATCTCGACGGCGTCTTTGCCGCCGGCGATATCGTGCGCGGCGCCTCGCTCGTCGTCTGGGCGATCAAAGATGGGCGCGATGCGGCGGCCGCCATTCACCGCTATATCGGCGCCGGCGCCATGCCGCTGGCGCAAGCGGTTTAAGGGGCGGCGGACGATGGCACAGCAAGCCAAGCACGAAAGCGGCAGCCAATTTATCGCCAACTGGCGCGACAATGCCGAGCGCCTGGAACGCGATGGCCTGTACCGCGCGGCGGACGAGCGTGATTCCTGCGGCGTTGGCTTGATCGCATCGCTCGACGGCAAACCGCGGCGTGATGTGGTCGAAGCCGGCATTGCGGCGCTCAAGGCGGTGTGGCACCGCGGCGCCGTCGACGCCGACGGCAAGACCGGCGACGGCGCCGGCATCCATCTCCAAATCCCTCAGGATTTTTTCAAGGAGCATGTCGAAGATACTGGCCATCGGCCCAAGGAAGGCCGCCTGGCGCTCGGCATGATCTTTCTGCCGAAGACCGATATGGGCGCGCAGGAAACCTCGCGCGGTATCGTCGAGAGCGAGATTCTACGCTTCGGCCACGGCATTTACGGCTGGCGCCAGGTGCCCATCGACTATGCGGTGATCGGTGAAAAAGCCAACGCCACGCGCCCCGAGATCGAGCAAGTGATGATCTCCAACGATCGCGGCGTCGATGAGAATCAATTCGAAATCGACCTCTACATCATCCGCCGGCGCATCGAGAAAATCGTCCTCGAGCACCATATCAAGGAATTCTACATCTGCTCTTTGAGCTGCCGCACGGTGGTCTATAAGGGCATGTTCCTGGCCGAGCAGCTCACCGCCTTCTATCCCGATTTGCTAGACCAGCGTTTTGTCTCGAATTTCGCTATTTTTCATCAGCGCTATTCGACCAACACCTTCCCCACTTGGCGCCTCGCGCAGCCCTTCCGCATGCTTGCCCATAACGGCGAAATAAACACCATCAAGGGCAACTCCAATTGGATGAAGAGCCACGAGACGCGTGCGGCGAGCGAGGTGTTCGAAGAATATAATGACGAGATTTTCCCGCTCATAGAGCCCGATGCCTCCGATTCCATGGCCCTCGATTCGGTCATCGAGGCCTTGGTGCACGCCGGGCGGCCGATGCCCGCGGCGCAGTGCATGGTGGTGCCCGAATCCTGGTCGCACCGCCCGCATATGCCGCAAGCGCATCGCGACCTCTTCGCCTATTGCAATTGCGTGATCGAACCATGGGACGGGCCGGCGGCGCTGGCGGCGTCGGACGGTCGTTGGGTCATCGCCAGCATGGACCGCAACGGTCTTCGTCCGCTGCGCTATACCGTCACCACCGACGGCCTTCTCGTCGTCGGCTCGGAAACCGGCATGGTGCCGATTGACGAAGCCCAGGTGATAGAAAAAGGCCGTCTGGGACCGGGCGAAATGATCGGCGTTCAATTGGAAGAAGGCCGCTTCTATCACGACCGTGAACTCAAGGACATGCTGGCGGCGCGCCACCCTTACGGCGAGTGGGTCAAAAAGATCGTCGAGATCGACAGCCTGATCGGCTCGGAAAAGGAACCGGTGACCTACACCGCTGAGGAACTGCGCCATCGCCAGCGCACATTCGGCTACTCCATGGAGGAGTTGGAGGTGATCCTCCATCCGATGGTGGAGGATGGCAAGGAACCGGTCGGCTCGATGGGCGACGATACGCCGCTCGCCGTGTTGTCACGGCAGTATCGCGGCATGCAACATTTTTTCCGGCAGAATTTCAGCCAAGTCACAAATCCGCCGATTGATTCGTTGCGCGAATATGGCGTCATGAGCCTCAAGACGCGGCTTGGAAATTTGGGCAACATGTTCGGTGAAAGCGCCGCACAAACCGATATCCTGCTGCTCAACTCGCCGGTGCTCACCAATGCGGAATTTGCCGCCATGCACCGCTATATGGGCGACAAGGCGGCCTGGGTCGATTGCACCTTCGAGGCCGGTGAGGGCCACAATGAATTGACCGAGGCCATGATTCGCATTCGGCGCGAGGCCGAAGACGCGGTCCGCGGCGGCGCCGTGCATTTGGTGTTGAGCGATGAAAACACCTCATCCGATCGCGCAGCCGTGCCGATGATCCTCGCCGCCGGCGGCGTGCATAGCCATTTGGTGCGGCAGAAACTGCGCACGTTCACCTCGATCAATGTGCATTCCGGCGAATGCCTGGATGTGCATTATTTCGCCGTACTCATCGGTGTCGGCGCGACCACGGTGAACGCTTATCTGGCTCAGGAGAGCATCGCCGATCGTCAAGCGCGCGGCCTGTTCGGCAATCTCAGCCTAGATGAATGCTGCCAACGCTACCGCGCCGCCGTTGATGCCGGCCTGCTGAAGATTCTTTCGAAGATGGGCATCTCGGTGCTCGGTTCCTACCGCGGCGCCTATAATTTCGAGGCTGTCGGCCTGTCGCGCGCCCTGGTCGCCGAATTCTTCCCCGGCATGAGCTCGCGCATCTCCGGCATTGGTCTCTCTGGCATTAAAGAGCGCGTCCTCAAGCTGCATTATCGGGCACATGAAGGAACGCGCACGACACTCCCGGTGGGCGGCCTTTATAAGGCCAGAAGCTCGGGTGAAGTGCATGCCTTTGACGGCCGCCTCATTCATATGTTGCAGCATGCCGTGGCCAGCGATTCATTCGCGACCTATAAAAAATATTCGGCCGGCGTGACCGACATGCCGCCAGTTCATGTGCGCGACCTGTTGGATTTTAAGCGCCACGGCGAACCGATTGCCGTGGAAGAAATCGAATCGATCACCGAGATCCGTAAGCGTTTTATGTCGGGCAGCATGTCGCACGGCGCCTTGTCGCGCGAAGCGCATGAGACCCTGGCCATTGCCATGAACCGCATCGGCGCCGCTTCCTGCTCAGGCGAAGGTGGCGAGGATCCGTCGCGCTACGAACCGCGCGCCAATGGCGACAATGCAAGTTCAGCCGTCAAGCAGATCGCATCCGGGCGTTTTGGCGTCACGGCGGAATATCTCAACCGCTGCCGTGAAATCGAAATCAAGATGGCCCAGGGCGCCAAACCGGGCGAGGGCGGCCAGCTTCCTGGCTTTAAAGTCACCGAGGAAATCGCTCGCTTGCGTTGCGCCACGCCCGGCGTAACGCTGATTTCCCCGCCGCCGCACCACGATATCTATTCGATCGAGGATCTGGCGCAGCTCATCTACGACCTCAAACAGATCAATCCGCAAGCCAGGGTGTCGGTCAAGCTGGTGGCGGAATCCGGCATCGGCACCGTCGCCGCCGGCGTTGCCAAGGCGAAAGCGGACATCATTTTGATTTCCGGCCATGACGGCGGCACCGGTGCGGCGGCACAGTCTAGTCTTAAATATGCCGGCGTGCCGTGGGAGATGAGCCTGGCCGAAATCAACCAGGTCCTGACTCTGAATCGCCTGCGCCACACGACCACACTTCGGGTGGATGGCGGCATCAAGACCGGGCGCGACGTGGTCATCGCCGCCATGCTCGGCGCCGAGGAATTCGGCATCGGCACCGCCTCGTTGGTCGCCATGGGATGTATCCTGGTGCGCCAGTGCCACTCAAACACCTGCCCGGTGGGTATCTGCACCCAAGACGAGGCGCTCAGAGCCAAGTTTGGGGGCTCGCCGGAGAAGGTCGTCAATCTGTTCAGCTTCATCGCCGAAGAAGTGCGCGAGATTTTGGCGTCTCTCGGTGCGCGCACGCTGAATGAGATCGTCGGGCGCAGCGATTTACTGCGTCAAGTAAGCCGTGGCAGCCGCGATTTGGACGATCTCGACCTCAATCCGATATTGGTACAGGCCGATCCCGGCGGCTTCGCCCGGACGTCTACGCGCGAAGGCCGCAACGAGGTACCGGAAAGCCTCGACGAACAGATGATTCGCGATGCCGGCAATGCGCTCGAAGTGCCGGAAAAAATGCAACTCGCTTATACGGTGCGCAACACCGACCGGGCGATTGGCGCCAAGCTTTCCTCCCACCTGACGCGACGCTTCGGCATGACCGGCCTGTCGCCAAATTACTTCACCGTGCGCATGCGCGGCGCAGCGGGCCAATCGCTCGGCGCCTTCGCGGTGCAGGGCCTAAAGCTCGAAGTCATCGGCGAAGCCAATGATTATGTCGGCAAGGGGCTTTCGGGCGGCACCATCTCGCTCCGGCTGGCAACCTCCAGCCCCCTCATTTCCAACGAAAACGCCATCATCGGCAACACGGTGCTGTACGGCGCCACGGCCGGCAAGCTGTTCGCCGCGGGCCAAGCGGGTGAGCGTTTCTGTGTGCGCAATTCAGGCGCCAGTGCGGTGGTCGAAGGCTGCGGCTCGAACGGCTGCGAATATATGACCGGCGGCGTCGCCGTTATTCTCGGGCCGGTGGGCGATAATTTTGCTGCCGGCATGACCGGCGGCATGGCCTTCGTGTATGACACAGACGGCAGTTTCGAACATCGGGTCAATGCAGATTCAGTGATTTGGCAGCGCATACAAAGCCGCTATTGGGAGGGCGTTTGCCGTGACCTTGTGCGCGAACATTATAGCGAGACACAGACCCGCTTTGCTGAACGCCTGCTGGCGGATTGGACGCTTGAATCGGGCAAATTCTGGCAAATCTGCCCGAAGGAAATGATCTCGCGCATCGAGCATCCGTTGAGCGACGAAGCATCGGCACAATCCGCCTGATTGGCCGATAGGCCAAACTAGCCGATGCGCCCGCCGCCTTGGCGGGTGATCGCAAGGACCGACGGGCGCGGCGGCATAGCCGGGTCGAAATCAGGCCAATGTGTGGCCGCATCCGCGAAGCGCGATTCGCGCTCAAACCCGGCATAGTTTTTGGCGCCGTCCTTGGCCGGATGCTGCACGCTGAGGAAGAGGCTCTCACCGTCGGGCGTGAAGCACGGCCCGGCGACTTCCGCCCCGACCGGCGCGCGAAAAAACATCGCACCCAAGCCACGCCGGGGGTGCTGCGTGTGCAGTGCCCAGAGGCCATCCGCAGAGCCGCTCAATACCGCCCAACCGCCACCTTGGTCGGTCGCCACCCAGAGGCGCCCGGCGCTATCCAGCGTCAAATTATCAGGACAGGAAAACCAGCCGCCCGGCGCGATATCGCCGTGCCAACGCGCCGCCGTTTCTTGCGCCGCCGGATCGCCGCAGGCCACCAGAATATCCCAGGTGAAACGCTCCGCGGCGTGATCACCACCGGGCGCTGTGAGTTCAATGATTTGTCCCCACAGATTGGCCGAACGGCTGTGCACCGCATCGAGCCGGTCGGCGCCGCGGCGTTCGTTCTTGGTTAGGCTGAGATAAAGTTTGCCGCCGTCAGGCGCCGCGCGCGGATCTATGGCAACGCCCTCGGGCCGGTCCAGCGGGGTGGCGCCGAGGAGATCGGCGGCGCGGCGCGTCTCGATGGCAATATCGGCCTGCGAATAGAAATCGTTCTCCGGCACCAGTGGGCCTTGGCCGAAGACCAGCGGCAACCACGCCACGCCGCCGTCCGCATCGATGCGGGCGACAGAGAGGATGCCGTGGTCCAAGAGATCGCCGTTCGCCACACCTCGCGCCGGATCGAACGCGCGCTCCGAAACAAATCGATAAAAATATTCGAAATAATAATCATCGGCGGAATAGACGACCACGCGGCCATCGCCGTTGACGATTGGTGCGGCGCCCTCATGGCTAAAGCGCCCGAGTGCCGTGCGTTTGACCGGTATGCTATGCGGATCGAGAGGATCGATCTCTACGATCCAGCCGAAGCGGTTGGCTTCGTTCGGCTCTTGATCGATGTTCCAGCGTGCTTCGAAACGGCTCCAGGCGTAACCGCGGCCGGGAAGTCCGAGCCGGCGATAATTCCGGCTCTCGGGGTGATCTGCCAGCGCCGGGTCGATCTCCGCCTCGGGGTCGTCGGAGATACCGCTGCCGAAGCAATACAGAAAATTCTCTTCTGCCGTCAGCCACGTGCCCCATGGCGTCATGCCGCCAGAGCAATTGGCGACTGTACCGATCACCCTGGCGCCACTGGGGTCGGCCGTAGTTTTGAGACGGGCATGACCCGCCGCCGGGCCGGACAGCCGCATCACGGTTGCACCCGCTGTGATACGCCGGGCGAAACGGCTGGCCGGCACAATCTTCCATAGCCCGTCAGGGCCGCGCGTCACCTCAAGAACGGCGCCGCCGATTGCCGCCATCTCGATGTTGGCGAGCTCGGGCGTTGCCTGGCTGAAATTCTCGTCATAGGGGCCGAGCTCGGGGAACATCAGTTCTTCGATGCAATATTCATGATTGACGCAGAGCAGGCCATGGCGCGAATTGCCCGAACCGCGGGGCAACGGCAGATAGCCGATAAAATCGCTGTTGTAGCCGAACTGTGCGGCCTGGGCAGCGGCGCTTTGGCGCTCTGGATCGAAGGGCGGCGCCGTGGCCGTCACGCCGTCGCCCCAGCGCATCAGCACCCGCGCATTATGGCCGGGGGCGACATGATGGTGCCCGTCAACACCGTGGCCGATGGGGTCAAAATTGAAGCCCAGCGTCGCGGCGCCGGCCGGCGTTCGCCACAATGCCGCGGATGCGCCGAGCGCGAGGCTGCCGCCGAGAAAGCCGCGACGAGTCATACGTGCGCAGGCCATATCGCCAAACGCCGCCGCGCCGTTCACTTGTCCGAATCTAGCCTTCATCGTAGCGCATGATACAGTTGCGGCGCTTAATACCAAGCCAGCCACAAAGGATTTCTCGATGCCCGCTCTGTTCGACCCCCTTCAACTGCGCGGCCTGACGCTCAGCAACCGGGTGATCATTTCACCGATGTGCCAATACAGCGCCAAGGAAGGCTCAGCCAGCTCATGGCACACGCCGCATCTCGGCCAACTTGCGCAATCCGGCGCCGGCTGTCTGATCATTGAAGCCACAGCCGTCAGCGCCGCCGGGCGCATTTCGCAAGGCTGTCTCGGGCTTTATGACGACGCCAACGAACAGGCTCTGGCAGAGACGCTCAAATCGGTTCGAGCGTGGAGCGCCATGCCGATCGGAATTCAATTGGCGCATGCCGGGCGCAAGGCCTCGGTGCGCCGGCCGTGGGAGGGCGGCGCGCCGCTGGCGGCGGCGGAGGGCGTGTGGCCCAGCATCGCGCCATCGCCCGAGCCCTATAAAGACGACTGGCAGACACCCGAAGCGCTCGACCGGAGCGCCATGAAAAAGGTGATTGGCGAATACACCCAAACGGTGGCGCGGGCGGCGCGCCTGGAGATTGATCTGATCGAAATTCACGCCGCGCATGGCTATCTGTTGAGCCAGTTTCTCACGCCGCTCGCCAACAAACGCGCGGATGAATATGGCGGCAGTCAGGAAAAGCGCATGCGCTTTCCACTGGAAGTAGCCACCGCAATGCGCGCGGCCTGGCCGGCGGCGCGCCCAATGGGCGTCCGCATCAACGGCACAGATTGGCTGGAGGGCGGCATCACCGCCGTGGACGCCATTGCCTTCGCCGGGGCGCTCAAGGATATCGGCATGGATTTTGTCTGCGTGTCCTCAGGCGGCAACAGCGCCAAGTCGAAAATCCCGCTAGCGCCCGGCTATCAGGTCGCGCTCGCCGCCGAGGTTAAGGCCGCGACCGGTATTTCAACCATGGCCGTCGGCCTGATTGTCGACGCTCATCATGCCGACGAGATTATCACCTCAGGCCAGGCCGATATGGTGGCCATCGCGCGCGCTGTTCTCGATGACCCACGCTGGCCCTGGCACGCCGCGGACAGCCTCGGCGTTTCCCTCGACGTCGCGCCACAATATGCCCGCGCCCGGCCCAAAACCTGGCCCGGCGCGGCGTTTCGCAAAGGCGTTTGAGCGGACCCCAGAAAGACCCTCCCCAACGGCACCTCCAACCAAAATGCCTACAGCATTTTGGCAAGCGCGACCGCGCGCCCGAGTTAATACGAGGTAGCCAAGAGAGCGGACGCGACCACCCGGCGCTTGAGGGATCAAATAAAAAGCGCTGCGCGTTAGGTCAGGCTTGTTGGCGCAGGACGAAGCGCTGGATCTTGCCGCTCGGCGTTTTGGGCAAGGCATCCAAGAAGATCACTTGGCGCGGATAGGCATGCGCGGAGAGGCGCGTGCGGGCATATTGCTGCAACTCTTCCACCAGTTCAGGCGAGCCGTTATGGCCGCCGCCCAGTACGACGAAGGCGACGACGATCTCCCCTCGATCGGTGTCGGGCTTGCCAATCACGGCGGATTCGGCGACCGCCGGGTGCTCGATCAGGCAGCTCTCGACATCGAACGGGCCGATGCGGTATCCGGCAGACAATATGATGTCGTCAGCGCGGCCGAGAAAAGTCAGGCTGCCGTTGGCGCCGAGCTCGGCGGTGTCACCGGTGAGGTAGTAAGGCCCCTTAAGCGGCGATTCCTTATGATCGCGGTAGCCCTGGAAGGTGTAGAGCGGTGATTTGGTCGTATCGACGGCCAACATTCCCGACTCGCCCGGCGCGACTTCCTCGAGGTCGACATTGAGGACCACCATGTGGAAGCCAGGCATTGCCAGACCCATGGAGCCGGGGCGCATGGCGTGGCGCAAGCCGTGGTGATTGCACACTGTCATGCCGGTTTCGGTCTGGCCGTATTGATCAAAAACCGGGCAGCCGAGATGTTGGTCGATCCAGCGGATCACTTCGGGATTGAGCGGCTCGCCGGCGCTGCATATCGCGCGCAGGCTGTGGCGGCAGGCATCGGCAGAGTCACCGCCGGCCGCCATCAGCAGCCGGTATGCGGTGGGCGCCGAGGCAACGATTGAGATGCTGTGTTTTTCGAGCATCTTGTATGTGCTTTCAACGCTGAACCCGCCTTCATAAAAGTGAGTTGCGTAGCCCAAGAGCATGGGCCCAGCGACCGCATAGAAGAGACCATAGGCCCAGCCCGGATCAGCCATGTTCCAGAAGCGGTCCTCGGGGCCGACGCCGATGGCATACTTCATGTAAACCAAGAAACCCGGCAACGCTTTCAGCGGCACCGCCACGCCTTTGGCGCTACCGACGGTGCCGGAGGTGAACATCATGATGAACGGGTCTTCGGCGGTGCGCATAACCGGCGCAAATTCGGTGGGTTGCGCCGCGAGCGCTTGGCGGAAATCGATATCGCCAGCGCGCACCGCCTCCTCCGGCTCGCGCGTCACCACCATCACCGGCGGCGCGTCAGCGATGCCGTCGAGCTTGGCCCGGTTAACCGCGTCGGTCACCACCAGGCTGGCTCCGCTCCGCTCTAGACGATATTCGATCGCCTTGGGACCAAAAGCGGTGAACAGCGGGACATAGACCGCGCCGGCGCGCCAGACGCCAAGCGCGACCACGAACAGGTCAGGAATGCGCGGCAGCATGCAAGCAACGTGATCGCCTGGGCGCACGCCCTGCGCGGTGAGCAGGTTAGCGAAGCGCGCCGCGCCCTCCTGCAATTCGGCGAAACTATGGGTCGAACTGCTGCCATCGGCGCCTTCCCAATAGAGCGCGATGCTGTCCGATTCGGCCCAGCGATCGCAGCATTCGACGCAGACATTCAGGCCGGTCTCAAGATCGCCGGAAAGCAGGTCGGTGATGTCCTCCAACTTGAACGCGGCGGCAAAGGAGCTGTAATCCGCAACCTGTTCAACCGCATCGTTGCCATCGTTTGGCATGTAATATTCTCCCCCAGAAAGGCCTATGCTAGCAGTTCACTATGGTGATTGCGCGGCGCGCGTGAGAATGCGGCGCATGTTGTCTGGCGCCATCAATTTATCCGGCGAGAATGTTAGCGATACTGCGCCGAACAGTTGGGATCTGCCTTCGAGGTCTTTGGCCAACGCGTGGTTGAAGGCGGCTTGCTCAGTGTTTGGTTTGGCAAACGCCGCGAGACGCAAGGTAAAATCATAATACGGCAAGAGCCAGGCATCGCGCGCACGTTCATATTCGGCCAATTCCGCGTCGAGCGTTTCGCCCGTGCCGAGTCCGCGATCAACGGCTTTGGCCAGCATATCAGCGCTGGCGAAAGCGCTAGCGATGCCCTGGGCGGTGACCGGGTCTTTCTTCATGCCGGCATCGCCGACCAGGGCCCATCCCGGGCCGTGCGAGCGGCGCACGAAGCTCCGCGTGCAACCCGAAAAGAAGCGATCGACCTGCACGCCTTGCGTCAGCTTTTCGGCGAGATTCGGCGCAATATGCCTCAACATGGCGTGAAACGCCGGCTCCTTGCGCCGCCGTGCGCGCAGAAATTCGCCGTGCAGCAAATTTGCTGCGACCAGTACGGTGCCGTCGCTTGAGGGGAAGGCAAACGCGCCGGCGCCCTCGCGGATCGTGATGTGCAGATGATCGACCGGCACGTCCCGCCAATAGCTCCAGATGTTGCTTTGCAACGGCGGCTCGACATGGTGCTCGGCGGCGCCGACGCATCTGGCAACCATCGAGGCCGGCCCATCGGCACCGATGATCAGCTCGGCGCGGGCGCTGAACTGCCGCCCCTCCGCGTCCTTGGCTTCGACGCCGACGACCCGCCCGTTCTCAAACAACAGCCCGCCAACCCGGCAGCCGCCGCGCAATTCGGCGCCGGCGTTCTGAGCCGCGCGCGCCAATTCGCCGTCGAGAATGTCGCGCCGAGGGGCGGCCGAACGCGCCATGCCCGCGACCGGCGGCGGCGCACCATGCAGAAACGCGCCGTGCAAATCGACGCTCCACTCAATGAAGCTGGTGGCGCGCTGCTCGATCGCATCCAGAAGACCCCAGGTTTCGAGATACGCCAGACCTAAGGGGTGAATGAGATGGGTGGAATGGGCCATGTTGGACGGCACGGTGGTCTGTTCGAGCAGCAGTACGCGATGGCCTTTTGCTGCCAACAGCATTGCCGTCGGCGCCCCGGCGCAGCGCGCGCCGACCACGATCACGTCATACGCGCTTGGAGATTTTGCCGCCATTTCTCAGACGGTCGCTCAAGTCAGTCCGGCGAGCCCTCGCAGGACATAGTGCAGGATGCCGCCATGGCGGAAATATTCCGCCTCTTCCGCTGTGTCGATGCGGCAGTTGAGATCGAGAGACTCGACCGCGCCATTGGCGCGGGTGATGCGGCAAGCGACGGTCATGCCCGGACTGACACCGCCAGCGACGCCCGAGAGATCGATCACTTCGGAGCCGTCGAGGGCGAGCGTGTGGCGCGTCACGCCGTCCGGAAACAGCAGCGGCAGCACGCCCATGCCAACCAGATTGGAGCGATGAATGCGCTCGAAGCTTTCGGCGATCACCGCTTTCACGCCCAAGAGACGCGTTCCCTTGGCGGCCCAATCGCGCGACGAGCCGGTGCCGTATTCCTTGCCGGCGATCACCACCAGCGGCGTGTCTGTGCCGGCATAATCGGCGGCGGCATCGAACATGCTTGCTGCGCGGCCGTCCGGCATATGGCGGGTGACGCCGCCTTCGGTGCCGGGCGCCATTTCATTGCGGATGCGGACATTGGCGAAGGTGCCGCGCATCATCACTTCGTGGTTGCCGCGCCGCGAGCCATAGGAATTGAAATCCGCCTGCGCCACCTGACGCTCGGTGAGATAGGCACCGCCCGGCGAATCATATTTGATGGAACCGGCGGGCGAGATATGGTCGGTGGTCACGCTATCGCCGAGCAGCGCCAAAATCCGCGCACCGGTCACGTCTTCAAGTGCGGCTGGCTCGGCCTGTATGCCTTCGAAATAGGGCGGATTTTTAACGTAGGTGCTGCCGTCCTGCCACTCATAGGTTAGCCCTTGCGGCGCATCGATGGCCTGCCATTCGGCGCTGCCGGTGAAGACGTCGGCATATTGTTCGCTAAACATCTCGGGCGACACCGATTGCGCGATGGCGGCGCGCACCTCGTCATTGCCGGGCCAGATATCCTTGAGATAGACCGGCACGCCGTCGCCATCCTCGCCGAGCGGCTCGGTGGTGATATCCACATTCATGCTGCCGGCGATGGCATAGGCCACCACGAGCGGCGGCGACGCGAGATAATTGGCGCGCACATGGGGGCTGATGCGGCCCTCAAAATTGCGGTTGCCCGACAGGACCGAGGTCACCACCAATTCGCCGGCGTCGATCGCCGTAACAATTTCATCGGCAAGCGGACCGGAATTGCCGATGCAAGTGGTGCAGCCATAGCCCACGACATTGAAGCCGAGCGCGTTGAGATCGTCTTGCAGCCCGGCCTTGGCGAGGTATTCGCTCACCACCTTGGAGCCCGGCGCGAGCGAAGTTTTAACCCAGGGCTTCACTTTCAGGCCGCGCTTGACGGCATTGCGGGCCAACAGCCCGGCGCCGAGCATAACGCTCGGGTTGGAGGTGTTGGTGCAGCTGGTAATCGCCGCGATCACCACATCGCCGTGCCCGAGCGCATGATCCATGCCGGCAACCGCCACTTCGGTGGCGCTGTTCTCGATCGCGACACCGAGTTCACCGCTGAGCGCTTGACCAAAGGCTGACGCCGCATCGGTGAGGAATATTTTATCCTGCGGACGCTTCGGCCCGGCAATGCTCGGCATGACGGAGCCAAGTTCCAGCTCCAGCGAGTCGGTGAACACCGGATCCGGCGTATCGGCGTCGCGCCATAGCCCCTGCGCTTTGGCGTACGCCTCAACGAGGGCGATGCGATCCGGATCGCGCGCGGTCAAGCGAAGATAGTTGATGGCCTCCGCGTCGATCGGAAAGAAGCCGCAGGTCGCGCCATATTCGGGCGCCATATTGGCGATGGTGGCCTGGTCGGCGAGCGATAGCTCGTCGAGGCCGGGGCCATAAAACTCTACAAATTTCCCGACCACGCCTTTTTTGCGCAGCATCTGCACCACTGTCAGCACCAGATCGGTTGCCGTCGCGCCCTCTGCAAGACGGCCGGCGAGGCGAAAGCCGACGACCTCGGGCACCAGCATCGAAATCGGCTGGCCGAGCATTGCCGCTTCGGCCTCGATGCCACCAACGCCCCAGCCAAGCACGGCGAGACCGTTGATCATGGTGGTGTGACTGTCGGTGCCGACCAGCGTATCGGGATAGGCGATAGTGGCGCCGTCCGATTCGGCGGTCCACACCACTTGGGCAAGATGCTCGAGATTGACCTGATGGCAAATACCGGTGCCCGGCGGCACAACGCGGAAATTCGAAAATGCCTGCTGGCCCCAGCGCAGGAACGAATAGCGCTCGCCGTTGCGTTCCATTTCGATGGCGGTGTTGTCACGAAGCGCGGTCGAGGAAGCGAAGCGGTCGACCATGACCGAGTGATCGATCACCAGATCGACCGGCGACAGCGGATTAATCTTTTTCGGATCGCCGCCCAGCGCCGACATCGCAGCGCGCATGGCGGCGAGATCGACCACGGCAGGCACGCCGGTGAAATCCTGCATCAGGACGCGCGCCGGGCGAAAGTTGATTTCCTGGGTCGAACGGCGCTCCTTGAGCCAGGCGGCGAGGCCCTTGATGTCCGCCACGGTGACGCTTTTGCCATCCTCGAAGCGCAGCAGATTTTCGAGTAAAACCTTGAGCGAATAGGGTAAGCGGGAGATATCGCCGAGCCCGGCGCTCTCCGCCGCGGCAAGGCTGAAATAATCATAACTGCGCCCGCCGACAGTCAGCGTGCGGCGGGTCTTGAGCGTATCCTGGCCAAGCGCGATCACGAGGGCATCTCCTATTTTTTCGGGATAATTCTATACTGGGGCGAGGAGTGTAACATTCAAATCTTCTGATCAAACCGCGGAATCTGGGGGCGCTAACGCCGCTTTGATAATTTCGATGAAGCCGAGCGTTTCGTCCATAACGGCCTCACGCGCCTGCACATGTGGCTCGTGCGCGCAGTCGGGAATGAGAACCGTCTTGGCAGCGGCGCCAATGCCCGCCTCTATTCTCTGCAATTGCGCGGCGCTGCCATATTCGTCATCGGCGCCCTGCAGGGCGAGCACCGGCGCTTGGATAGCGCCGAGCGTTTCAGACGGGATGGACCAATCGCGAAATTCGGCCGACAGCCAAATATCCGCCCAGCCGCTGAACATGCGCGCGACATTGTCGCCGTGATAGAGGCGGAGGCGTTTTTCCATATCGCTGGTCTCGAAGCGCTCGACCGCCGCACGCACGCCGGCGAGCGAGACTTCCTCCACGAATACATGCGCCGCTTCGGTAATAACGCCAAGCGTTCGCTCCGGATAGCGCGCCGCGAATAAAAGAGCGATCGAGCCACCGTCGCTATGGCCGAACAAAATGACTTTGTCCAAGCCGAAGGAATCGAGAATTTGCGGTAACACGGAGACCGCCTCGCGTTCCATGAAATCTGCCTGACGCGGACCATCCAACGGGTCCGAATCGCCATGACCCCAACGCTCGTAAACAAGTGCGTTGCAGCCGGCGGCGCGTGCGAGGGTATCGGGAAAATGCTTCCACTGGGCGATACTGCCGAGGCCCTCATGCAGAAAGACGATCGTCGGGCCAAACCGCGGCCCTTTGCCGTAGGAAACGGCCCGAACGAGATGGCCGTCGGCGCGCACCCGCAACGCCGGTGATTCGTCGGCGTTCAGTTCATTGCGCCCGGTGATCAAGCCGGGGCGGAGCGGCGTCGCGGCGACCGATTTGCGGCGGAACAAGCGCCTCATCATGTTCGGGTCTCTACTCCTATGCCTTGCCGACACGTGGCCGCGCCGATAGCTTACGCGATGTTTTTTAGGCGCGCTGGGCGCGCGGCGCAACGGCGGGGAACGAATGAACGGCGGCGCGACAAGCTTCGAAGCACGCGAGCTGGCATGTATCAGAGGAGAACGGCCGGTTTTCCGCGCCGTCTCCTTTGCCCTCGTGCCGGGTGACGGGCTCATTCTGCGCGGCCCAAACGGCTCAGGAAAATCGAGCTTGCTGCGCATCCTTGCCGGGTTTTTAAAGCCCGTCGGCGGCATGATCGCCTGGAACGGCGAAAACATTCGCGAAGCGCCCGAGGCGCACCGTGCCCACTGCCATTATGTCGGCCATTTGGAAGCGGTAAAGCCGACCCTCACCGTGGCCGAGCATCTCGCTTTCTGGGCCGCAGCCAAAGGCTTTGCCAAGCCGGCCGATGATATTCTCGGCGCGCTTGACCTTGAGGATTTGGCTGACGTTCCCGGCCGTTTTCTCTCGGCCGGGCAAAAGCGCCGTCTTACGCTTTCCCGCCTGCTGGCATCACCCGCCGCACTTTGGCTCCTGGACGAGCCGAGCATCACCCTCGACGACAGATCTGCGGTGCGCCTGGAGAAGATGCTGGCGGATCACCGCGCCGACGGTGGCATGGCGATCATCGCAACCCATGCGGAAATAGCGCTGCCAAATGCCCAGACCATAGATATGGCGGGCCATGGCATTGCCGCCGCTGCGCTGTTGGGCGACGCCGGGCAAGCTACGGGCCAGCCGGACTACGGCGAATGGTAACGGCCTTTTTCAGCTTGGTCAGGCGCGATCTCCTGCTCGCGGCGCGCGGCGGCATCGGCAGCTTGGTCGTGGTCATGTTTTTTTTCATCGCCGTCGCGCTGTTTCCGCTCGGCATCGGGCCGGAGAGCGCACTTTTAGAGCGAGTTGCGCCGGGCGTCCTCTGGGTATGCGCCCTGCTCGCCACCATGCTGTCACTCGGCCGCATGTTCGACGAGGACTATGAGGATGGCAGCTTGGAGGTCATCGCCCTTGGCCCGCTGCCGCTTGAATTGGTGGTTCTCGCCAAAGTGCTGGCGCATTGGCTGACAACCGGCCTGCCGCTGATGATCGCCGCCCCGGTGCTGGCGGTGCTGCTCAATATGAGCGCGCAAGGATTCGCCGTGCTGATGATCTCGTTGCTGCTGGGCACACCCATTCTCAGCCTGATTGGTTCGGTCGGCGCCGCCCTCACAGTCGGGCTCAGGCGCGGCGGTGTTTTGATTTCTCTTCTGGTACTGCCGCTCTATGTTCCGGTATTAATATTCGCCGTCGGCGCGGTGGAAGGCGCGATCTTTGGATTTGGCGCGAGCGCACATTTGCTTATTCTTGCCGGCGGATTCTTCGCCTCGCTGGCGCTGACGCCGTGGGCAAGCGCCGCAGCATTGAAGATGGCCTTGGAATAGCACTTAAAGAGTACTGGAACGGTTAAGGACAAAATGGCGACGAAGACGAAAAAACCTGGGCGCGGCATACATTTTTTCGCCAATCCGGCGCGCTTTCTGCGCTTTGCACGAAAAATATACCCTTGGGTGGCGATCGTTGCGGCGGCCTGTATTGTCGCGGCCCTGGTGCTCGGCCTCGCCGTGGTACCACCCGATTACCGCCAGGGCGATGCCTACCGCATCATTTTTGTCCATGTGCCATCGTCTTGGATGGCGTTGATGATTTACGTCATCATCGCCCTATCCTCTGCTGCGGGCTTTATTTGGCGCCATCCGCTGGCCGATCTGGTGGCCAAATCAAGCGCCCCGATCGGCGCCTGTTTCACCTTCATCAGCCTGGTCACGGGATCGCTCTGGGGTGAACCGATGTGGGGCACTTGGTGGGTGTGGGATGCCCGCGTGACGTCAATGCTGGTGCTGTTTTTCCTCTATCTCGGCTATATCGCGCTCAACAGCGCCTATGACGACCCCACCAAGGGAGCGCGCGCTTCGGCCATTCTCGCCGTGGTCGGCGTCGTTAACATCCCGATCATCAAATTTTCGGTCGATTGGTGGAATACGCTGCATCAACCGGCAACGATCTCCAAATTCGACCGACCCTCAATGGACTCGTCGATGATCGCGCCGCTGCTGCTGATGGTGGTGGGTTTCATCGCTTTTTACCTGGTGGTGCTGATTATCCGCCTGCGCTCTGAAATCGCGGCGCGGCGCATTCGCAACCTGCGCTTGGCGCAGGTCGGGAATCAGGGCGCAAGCGGCTGATATTGCACAAATAATTTGGAAATTTCGGGTATCACGCCAATTTCATATGAAATACCGCGTGCAAGCCATTACCCTTAGCGGATTCGTGTTACCAATAGCGGATCACGACAAGGTTTAACTGTCAGGTTTTAACGACAATGTCTTTCTTCGAAATGGGCGGCTATGCCGCCTACGTCTGGCCCGCCTTTGGCGTCGGCGCTGTGGTGTTGATTGGGCTGCTGCTTTTCAGCCTGCGCAGCCTCAAGAGCCGCGAAGCGGTGCTGCGCCAGCTCGAGGCGGCAGGCGGCGGGCGGCGGCGGCGTGGTGGGCCTGAGGAAGAGAACGAACCGGAAGAGGCGGCGCCGTGACGCGTCAACAGCTATGAAACGCAAACAACGGCGTCTCCTTTTTGTTGGTGCCGGCATGGCCGCGCTTGGCATCGCGGCGGCGCTTGTTCTGCTCGCCTTCGACGACAATCTGGTGTTCTTCTTCAGTCCGACCGAGGTGCAGGCGCATGAATTTTCGCCCGATCAACGAGTCAGGATCGGCGGCCTTGTCGAGGAAGGCAGCGTGGTGCGTGAAAGCGACGGCCTGAACTACCGATTCAACATCACCGATCTCTCTAATATTGTGGCAGTGCGCTATAGCGGCGTTCTACCCGACCTGTTTGACGAAGGCCAAGGCGTTGTCGCCGAAGGTCATATGCAGGGCGGCACTTTCCAGGCAGTAGAAATCCTGGCCAAGCATGACGAAAATTATATGCCGCGCGAGGTTGCCGAAGCGCTGAAAGCGTCGGGCCAATGGCAGGGTGACGAGGCCGAAGAATGATCGCCGAGATCGGACATTTCGCGCACATTCTCGCTCTCGTCATAGCTCTGGTGCAGTGCTCGCTGCCGCTCATCGGTGCGTGGCGCAATAACGCCGCGTGGATGGCCCTGTCGCGCCCGGCGGCGACCGGGCAATTCGTCTTCATCTCGATCGCGTTTGCCTGCCTGATGTATGCCTATGTGGTATCGGATTTTTCGGTCGCCAATGTGTTCGAGAATTCGCATTCGGCCAAACCACTCCTCTATAAATTCACCGGCGTCTGGGGCAATCACGAAGGCTCGATGGTGCTTTGGGTGTGGATTCTCGCCTTGTACGGCATGGCCATCTCCGCCTTTGGCGGCAATCTGCCGCCGGCGCTGCGCGCCCGTGTGCTCGCTATTCAAGGGCTGATCGGCGTCGGCTTCCTGGTTTTTCTGCTGGCCACGTCAAATCCGTTCCTGCGCCTCGATCCGGTGCCGCTGAATGGTCGTGATCTCAATCCGCTGCTGCAAGACCCCGGCCTCGCGTTCCATCCGCCACTGTTGTATTTCGGCTATGTCGGCCTTTCGGTGGCCTTTTCTTTTGCCGTCGCAGCACTGATTGAAGGCAAGGTCGATCCCGCCTGGGCGCGCTGGGTCCGGCCGTGGAGCTTGCTTTCCTGGTCGGCGCTTACCGGCGGCATCGTGCTTGGCTCCTGGTGGGCCTATTACGAGCTCGGTTGGGGCGGCTTTTGGTTCTGGGATCCGGTTGAGAATGCTTCGTTCATGCCGTGGCTGATGGCGACGGCGCTGTTGCATTCCGCGATTGTTGCGGAAAAACGTGACGCGCTCAAAAGCTGGACGGTGCTGCTGGCCATCCTCGGCTTTTCGCTCAGTCTGATGGGCACGTTTCTGGTGCGTTCGGGCATGCTCACGTCGGTGCATAGCTTTGCCGCCGATCCGGCGCGTGGCGTCTTTATTCTCGGCTTCCTGGTGGTCGTTATCGGCGGCTCGCTCACCCTTTATGCCTGGCGCGCGCCGTCGTTGCGGACCTCCGGGCGCTTCCGTCCGGTGTCGCGCGAGGGCGCGCTGGTGGTCAATAATCTGCTGCTGGTGACGGGCTGCGCCACGGTGTTTATCGGCACGCTCTATCCGCTGATCCTCGACGCCATATCGGGGGAGAAAGTGTCGGTCGGTCCGCCGTTTTTCGAATCGAGCTTTGTCTGGATCATGGCGCCACTGTTCCTGCTCGCGGCGGCGGGTCCGCTGATGGCGTGGAAGCGCGCCGATCTTCCCGGCGTCACCCAGCGCCTTGCGATCGCCTTTGCGGCGGCGGCGGCGGCGGCGATCCTGCTGGTGGCACTGAAAGGCGGGCCGTGGGGCGCGATCCTTGGATTGACCATCGCTGCTTGGCTGATCGGCGGCGTCGCCGCCGAATTTATCGAGCGGCTGCGTCTGTTCCGAGTGCCACTGATCGACAGTTTCCGCCGCGCCCGCGTCCTGCCGCGCTCAGCTTGGGGCATGAGCATGGCCCATGCCGGCGTTGCCATTTTGATCGCCGGTGGCGTCGGCGCCACCAATTGGCAAACCGCGAGCGTGCAGGTCATGCAGGTCGGTGAGACCAACCATGTGGCCGGCTATGATTTCACCCTGGTCTCGCTCAGCGATTCTGAAGGGCCGAACTACACCCGCCGGGTCGGTGAATTTACCGTAGATCAGGACGGTGAGCGCATTGCCACGCTCCATCCAGAGAAACGCAAATACTGGGTACAGGGCATGGATACAACAGAGGCGGCGATCCGGACCACTTGGATCGCCGATATCTATGTTGCGATTGGCGATCCGGCAGAGGCTGGCGGCATCGCGGTCCGCATTTATTACAATCCCCTGGTGCCCTGGATTTGGTTCGGCGCGATCGTGATGGTGGCGGGCGGTCTGGTCTCGCTGACCGACCGGCGTCACCGGGTCGGTGCGCCGAGCCGGGTGCGGCGAAAATCGACAGCGGCCCCGACGACACCAGCGACGCCAGCGACACCGGCGGCCGAGCCGGCCCAGCCGGTCCAGCCGGCGGAGAGCCGGAGCGAGGCATGACGGAGCGGAATGGCGACACGCCACCGGGCGAGGCACCACCGAGCGACACGCAATCGGGCGGCGCGCCGGAAGAAGATGCGCCACGTCGTCGACGTTTCATCTTCATTCTGGTGCCCGCTGCTTTCGCGGTGCTGGCCGCAGTACTGGCCTGGCAATTGCTAACCGGCACGCCGGACAAGATACCCTCCGCCCTGATCGACAAATCGATCCCGCAATTCGATCTGCCGCCGATACCGGGCTGGGACAAGGGCCTCGCCAGCGCCGATATCGAGCAGGGCGGCGTCTCGCTGGTCAATGTTTTCGCCTCGTGGTGCGGCCCGTGCCGCGTCGAACATCCGCTGCTGATGGACATCGCCGCCCAGGACTTGCTGCCGATTTGGGGCCTCAACTACAAGGACCAGCCGAAAGATGCCGGAAGCTGGCTGCAACAATTGGGCGATCCCTATACGCAGATCGGCTCTGATCTGAGCGGCCGGGTCGGCATCGATTGGGGTGTTTATGGCGTGCCCGAAACCTTCGTCGTCGATCGCGAGGGGCGCATTGTTTACAAACATATCGGCGTGCTCACGCGCCGTGATTGGGACGAAAAACTATTGCCGCTGATCGAAAGCCTGGGCGATTGACGATGCGCCTGACTGCTCTTGCTCTGGCCGCGCTGATACTCTCACTGGTGCTACACGCGCCCGGCGCCGTCTACGCCTTCAGTGCCGATGAGGCGCTCGATGATCCGGCATTAGAAGCACGTGCGCTTACGCTGCATCACGAATTGCGCTGCCCGGTCTGCAATGGCCAGGCGATATCCGATTCGAATGCCGAATTGGCGCGGGATTTGCGCCGCATCGTGCGCGAGCGTATTGCCGCGGGCGATTCGGACGACGCCGTGTTCGACTATCTCACCGCCCGTTACAGCGATTTCATCCTCTTGCGCCCGCCCGTCAAGCCGACAAATTACGTCCTCTGGTTTGGCCCGGCACTGGTCTTCGTTGCCGGCGCGGGCGGCCTTTGGATATTCGTTGTCCGGCGCCGCAGACGCGGTGCGGAGAGTGCCCCGGCGCCGCTCAGTGAAGCCGAGCGCAAACAGGTCGAGAGCCTGAGCCGCGATGATTTTGCCTGAGCTGAAAAAAGAGGGCGCGGCTTGATTCTCTGGCTTGTGATTGCGCTGATGACTGCGGCGGCCTTAGCGCTGGTGCTCGTGCCACTGGTGCTGCGTCACCGCGCCGCGCCGCGCCGTGTCGAATTCGATCTGGCGATTTACCGCGATCAGCTCGAGGAGCTGGAAAGCGACCGCGCGCGCGGATTGGTGGGCAAAGACCAGAGCGAAGCGGCGCGCCTGGAAATTCAGCGCCGCATGCTGGCCGCATCCAAGCGCGATGGCGGCGAACCCGCGGCTGCGGACGGCAGCGAAGAGGGGGCGCCGGAGCCCGGTGGCGCAGGTCGGCACTGGCTGTTGATGGCGGCAATCGGGACGGTAATTCCCGCTCTGGCGGTGGCGGCTTATCTCGCCTTAGGGTCGCCCGGCACACCAGGAAAGCCATTTTCGGGCGTCGCGCAACGCGGCGGTACCACCGGCGAGGAAATGGCCGGGCAAACCGTCGAAGCGGCAATCTCCAATCTCGCGAAGCGTCTCGAAGAAGATCCGGAAAATCTTGAGGGCTGGCTGCTCTTGGGCCGTTCGCTGATCACCCTTGAGCGTTACGGTGACGCGGCGCAGGCGCTCCGCACCGCCGTTACATTGTCCAAGGGCGATCCCGAAGTTATCGGCTCGATGGCCGAAGCCCTGGTGTTCGCCGCCCAAGGCATAGTGACCGCGGATGCCTTGGCGGCTTTCGAAACCGTGCTCGGCGTGCGGCCCAACGATGCGGCGGCGCAATATTATATCGGTATCTCTTTGGCGCAGCAGGGCCGCCCTGGCGACGCGCTTGTGATGTGGCGAAAGCTGGCGGCGGAAACCCCGGCGGACGCACTGTGGCGCGCCGATCTCGTCACCTGGATGCGGCGCGCGGCGGAAGAAATCGGCATCGAACTCGGATCGATCCCCGCGGCCCCTGCCAGCGCTCGCCAAGCTGCCGAAGGCGCGCCGCCGGGACCAAGCCAGGAAGATATGGCGGCGGCGGCGGAAATGAGCCCGGAAGATCGCATGGACATGATCCGCTCCATGGTCGCGCAATTGGCGGCACGCCTCGTCGACGAGCCGGACGATCTTGAGGGCTGGCGGCGTCTGGCCAACGCATACCGGGTGCTCGGCGAGGACGCCCAGGCGGCGGCGGCGGAACAACGCATCGGCGAACTGGAAGCAGGCCCGACACAACCGGCCGAAGCGGCGCCGGGGCCGAGCCAGGAAGATATGGCGGCAGCGGCGGAGATGAGCCCCGAGGACCGCACCGACATGATCCGCTCCATGGTGGCGCGGCTGGCAGCGCGGCTGGAAGAGGAGCCGGACGATCTCGAAGGCTGGCGGCGCCTCGCCAACTCCTACCGTGTGCTTGGCGAGGACGCCAAAGCAGCCGCAGCGCAGCAACGCGTTGGCGAACTGGAAGCAGGCGCGGCACAACCGGCCGAGGCCGCGCCGGGACCGAACGCTGAAGATTTGGCGGCGGCGGACGGCATGACTGCCGAGCAACAGGCGGAGATGATTGGCGCCATGGTGGAGCGGCTGGCCGAACGGCTCGGTGAGAATCCCGATGATTTAGAAGGCTGGCTGCGCTTGGGTCGCTCCTATTCGGTGCTCTCCAAGCATGTTGAATCGCGCGATGCGTACGCCCGGGCGGCGGATCTCGCGCCTGATGATCCCGATGTGCTGCGCGGCTATGCGCGCGCGGTGATGAATGCCGCTGGTGAAGCCACGCAGTTCCCCGAACAAGCGATCGCGCTCTACCGGCGCATCCTCGATCTCGACCCGAACCAGCGCGAAGCTCTATGGTTCATGGGTTTCGTCGAGGCCGCAGACGGGCGCAATGACGCCGCGCGCGGATTTTGGAACCGCTTGCTGGACCTGCTGCCAGCCGGGGGCGCGGACCGCGGCGCGGTCGAACAAGCGCTCACTGAATTGCCGGACTGAGCAGAGGCGCGGCGAAAAACACGAGAGAGGAAGAGAGCATGCGAGCCATGATTTGCCGCGCCTGGGGCGCGCCGAGCCAATTACATCTCGAAGAGGTCGAGCCGCCGCAACCGTCGGCCGACCAGGTGCGTATCAAGATTTCGGCATCCTGCGTCAACTTTGCCGATACCATCATGATCCAAGGCCACTACCAGACGCGCCCGGACTTCCCCTTTGCGCCCGGATTGGAAGCCTGCGGCGAGGTGCTCGAATGCGGCAGCGGCGTCACCCACTTCAAGCCCGGCGACCGGGTCATGGCGCTGCTTGGCTACGGCGGTTTCGCGGAACAGGCCCTCGCCAGCGAAGCCGATTGCTTCCATGTTCCGGACAGCATGTCGGACGACATCGCCGCTTCTTTTTTGATCGGCTATGTCTCCTCCCATGTTGCCATCCGCTGGCAAAGCAAGCTCGAAGCCGGCGAAACTCTGCTGGTGCTAGGCGCATCGGGCGGCGTTGGATTGACGGCGGTCGAGATCGGCAAGGCGCTCGGCGCCACGGTCATCGCCGCCGCGAGCAGCGCCGAAAAATTGGCGATCACACGCCAGCACGGCGCCGATGAATTGATCAATTATAAGCGCGACAGCCTGAAAGCGCGGGTCGCAGAAATTACTGGCGGCGCCGGCGCCGATGTCTGCTATGACCCGGTGGGCGGCGACCTATTCGACGAGGCGCTGTCCTCGCTGGCTTGGGGTGGGCGCATCCTGGTGATCGGATTTGTCGGCGGCATTCCGCAAATTCCGGCCAATCGCCTCCTCGTCAAACACCGCTCGGCAATGGGTTCGTCGCTGCGCTATTTCCGCGAGTTCCGCCCTGACCTGCTGCGCGCCAGCGTCGAGGAATTGATCGGCTGGTGGCAGGAAGGCAAGCTCAAACCGCTGGTCACACAAAAATTCCCGTTGGAAGAAGTTCCGGCCGCGATGGCCGAGCTGCTTGAGCGCCGGGCCGTCGGCCGGGTTGTCATAACCATATCATGACGCGCACCACACCTGTTGTCTTGCCCGAGGCGGCCATTTAGACTCACCCGCTCGCTCGATTTCAGGGATTAGGACGCGTGGCATCTGACGTCATCAAGCGCCGATTGGCTGCGATTCTCTCCGCCGATGTGGTCGGCTATAGCCGGATGATGAGCGCCGACGAGGAAAGCACGTTCGATACACTGCGCCAGTGCCGCCTAACGATCGATAGCGCGGTCGCCGAGAAAGGCGGGCGCATTGTCGCCACCGGCGGCGACAGCGTGTTGGCGGAATTTCCGAGCGCAGTCGAAGCCGTGCGCTGTGCGCTCGACATGCAGACGGGCATCGCCAAGTGCAATATCGACCTGCCGGAGGAGCGCCGTATGCGCTTTCGCATCGGCATTAATCTCGGCGACGTGATGGTCAGCGGCGATGATATTCTCGGCGACGGCGTCAATATAGCGGCGCGCCTCGAACAGATCGCCGAACCGGACAGCATCTTTATTTCCGGCACCGTCTACGATCAGGTGCGCAACAAACTTGACCTCACCTATAGCGATCTCGGCGTCCGATCGGTCAAAAATATCGACGAGCCGGTACGCGCCTATCGCGTTTCGGAATCGATCGAAGGCTCGGCGGCGACGGCGGCGGTTTCGCCCAGCCCGGTCGCAAAAAACAAAAATACCGGCCCGACCAAACCAACCATCGCCGTCCTGCCGTTCGACAATATGAGCAAGGACGAGGAGCAGGAATATTTCGTCGATGGCATGACGGAAGACATCATCACCGAGCTGTCGCGCTATCACGATTTGTTCGTGATCGCGCGCAATTCCACCTTTGCCTATAAAGGCAGGGCCGTCGATGTGACCGAAGTGGGCCGCGAGCTCGGCGTGCGTTACATCGTCGAAGGCAGCGTGCGCAAGGCAGGCAACCGGGTGCGCATCACGGTCCAGCTCGTCGACGCGGCGGACGGCCATCATCTATGGGCCGAGCGCTATGACCGCGAACTAGAAGATGTGTTTGCGGTGCAGGATGAAATTACCCAGGTCATCGTCGCCAATCTGCCGCGCCGGGTGGAAGCGGCGCATTTTGAGCAGAGCAAACAGAAGCCGACCGAGAACATGGCCGCCTATGACTATGTCTTGCGCGCTAAGGACCATCACCACAGGCAAACCCCAGAGGACAACGCCAAAGCCATCGAGATGGCGCAAAAAGCGATCGAGCTGGACCCCGATTTTAGCCTCGCGCATGCCTGGTACTCTTGTAGCCTAGGCCAGGCTTGGGGCAGAGGCTATATCGAGGAGAAAACCATCCTAAGGCGAATTTCCAAGGCCGAAAAAGCGTTAAGCGACAACGCCAAGGACGACGCCGAGAGCCACCGCATCCTAACTGAGCTCAACCTCGTCTTACACCGGGATTTCAATAAAGTGCGCCTTCATCAAGATCGCGCCTATGCGCTCAACCCAAACGATCCGCGCATTGTTTCGCAACGTGGCGAAACCCGCATCTGGCTGGGCCAGGCGACCGAAGCCATCGGCTGGATCGAAAAAGCACTGCTGCTCGACCCCTCTGAAGCCGAGCGCCGGGTCAAGGTTTTAGGGCTGGCACATTATGTGGCGCGGCAATATCAAGAAGCCATCGACGCATTCAAGCGCACGCCCCGCCTCGGCCATATGCAACGCGCCTATATGGCTGCCTGCTATGCTGCGCTTGGCAATGTGGCGGAAGCAGAAGCGGAGATTGCACTTGTGCTCAAGAGCAATCCGGAGTTTTCGGTCGAAGCCGCGCTTGCACGCGCACCCTACGAGCTGGAATCGGACCGCGAACATCAGCGTGAGACCATGCTAAAAGCGGGCCTCCCGGTTTAGTGGTTTAGGTCGTCAGGCGCCGGGCGGGCGCGTCTCTTTGTTTAGCCCTCAAGCGCCGGGCGGCCGCCTCCGCGGCCTTGGCTACCTCGTATTAACTCGGGCGCGCGGTCGCGCTTGCCGGAAAGCCGAAGGCATTCCGGGGGTGGTGCCGTTTGCGAAAGTCTCAGTGGGTTTCCTCAATCACAGGGCGGTCGCGCTTGCCGGAAAGCCGAAGGCATTCCGGGGGTGGTGCCGTTTGCGAAAGTCTCAATGGGTTCCCTCAATCACCGGGCGGTCGCGCTTGCCGGAATGCTGATGGCATTCCGGGGGTGGTGCCGTTTGCGAAAGTCTCAGTGGGTTTCCTCAATCACCGGGCGGTCGCGCTTGCCGGAAAGCCGAAGGCATTCCGGGAGTGGTGCCGTTTGCGAAAATCTTAATTGGTTCTCTCCAGCGACAGCCTAGCGCACAAAATTCCTGACATAATCGGCGCCGAGGCCGACTTCTTCGTAATGCGCGCGCGCCAGGTCGATGCGGGTGAAGACATCGTCAAAGCCGATCGCCTTACCCGCCTCGTCGACATAGTGCAGCGACCCGGTGACCTGAAAAAAAGTAATCATCTCGGCCACGCCTTCATCGACCACTAGGGTATGAGTCTCGCTCGGTGGCTCAAAAATATAAGTGCCTTCTGTCGCCACCCAATCATGTTCGAGATAGCGCCAGGCGCCCTTCAAAACTAAACCATGTACTGGGTCGGGATGGCGGTGGCGGCTGACCACGCCGGCTTTACGCACCCGGATCAGATGGCACCAACCGCCCTGCGTGGTATTGAACATGAGCGGGCGAAACCACACGCCCTCGACCATCGGCACCCACAGACGCTCATCCTCCGGCACCGCGTCGAGCACAAGTTCGCCGACGGCATAGGGGTGGGTGGTCGGCACGGAGGTGCTCGCTTTCACTTCGGCAACACGGTTAGCCATCTTCTAGTCTCCTAACAAATTCGTGCGAATTTCCAATAAATACAGGCCGCTAGCAACCAGAAACAGGGTCTTACGCCGGCCGCGCCCGATTGCCAAGCCCAGAAACCTCGAAAGCCTCGTCCGCACGGCTGTGCGACACAAATGTAGGGTGACGCAGCGCTCTCGATCTGGATATCCCGCCTCAATTGTGCAGTTGTTGCTCCTCAGGAAAAGACGGTGGTGCTGCTGGCTTGGCTGGATTTTCTGGCCGTCTCTGCTCACCTCTCTTGCCAAACAAATCCTCACCGAGCATAACATTGAACGGCCTTCTCGCCGACGAACAAGGTAAAGAAAATGGCCGCTTTTGACCCCTTTGCAGGGCAGACTTATTCCGGCAACGACTGTGTCAGCGAGACCGGCGAAAACACCGTTGATGTGATCAATTCGAAGACACTTGTGACTGTCCTGCCGGATTGGCGGCACCCTTATCCCGACCGTTGGTTTCATCCGGGATCGGGCTAGGCGTGTAGCCGGACTGTGGAAACCCGCGAATTATTCTGGGATATCGGGCCGCTCGGCTATACGATTTTCTATGTCATTGCGTGGAGCGCCATTGCGCTTTTTTTGATCGGTTTCGCGCGCCATTTCATTAAATATTTCCGCGCCCGCAAGAGCCCGGTAGCGCTTCATTTGTGGCGCGGCTTCGGGCGTATGCTGGGCGATATCTTCAGCCACCGCACGGTGGCGCGGCGCGACCGCGCAGCCGGCAACGCGCACCGGCCGATCTTTTACGGCTTTCTCATCCTCTTTATCGCCACCTCGATCATCACCGTCGATTATGACATTACCGAACCGATCTTCGGCGGCTCGTTCTGGAAGGGCGGCTTCTATCTTGCTTTCAGCCTAGTGGTGGATATCGCCGGGGTCGGACTGTTGTTCGGTATCTTTTTCATGATGTGGCGGCGCTACCGCCAGCGCCCGGCAAAGCTCGATTATGTCCGCGCCTATACCGGTGAGGACAGCCCCCGCCCGGAGGTGCGGCGCTGGATGACCGAAGACGCGCTCTTCCTGTGGGTGCTGGTCGTCATCATTCTCAGCGGATTTCTGCAAGAGGCCGTGCGCCTGGTGCACGAGCAACCGGCCTGGGCTGGATGGTCGCCGGTTGGGTGGGTGCTGGCGGAAATTTTCAGCGGCCTCGGCATGGAACCGGACGGCGCCGCTGCCGTCCGACGCGCCAATTGGTGGATTCACGGGGTCTTGGCGCTAGCCTTTATCGCCGCCCTGCCATGGAACAAAGCCAAACATATGATCGCGGTCATGGGCTCACTTTCAACCCGCGATCAGAACGCGCTCCGCCGCCTGCCGCGCGTCGGCCATGGTCATGGCGATGTTGCAAGCGAAGACGTTGGCATCTCGGCGATCAACCAATTTCCGTGGAAGGATTTGTTGAATTTCGACGCCTGCACGAAGTGCGGGCGTTGCCACGAAGCCTGCCCGGCCACGGCGACTGGCGCGCCGCTCAGCCCGCGCGACCTGATCTTGGATTTGCGCCGCTTCGCCGAAACCACGCAGGGCAAAGTGAAAGCGGGTGGACCGCGATTGGTCGGCGATATCATTTCTCCGGAGACGCTCTGGGCCTGCCGGTCGTGCGGTGCGTGCATGGAAATTTGCCCAGTTGGGATCGAGCATCCGACGATGATCGTGCAGATGCGCCGCCATCTGGTGGAACGCGACGAGATGGAACCGCAATTGCGTGCGACATTTGGCAAGATCGCCGATCGTGGCAACAGCTTCGGCGAAAGCCCACGCCTGCGCGCCACCTGGACCCAGCCGTTGGAATTCGCGGTCAAGGATATCCGCGAGGAAGCGGCGGACGATCTCTGGTTCGTCGGCGATTATGCCTCCTACGATCCACGCAACCAGATCGTCACGCAAACTGTCGCGCGGCTGTTTCAGGCAGCGGGGCTCGATTTTGCTATCCTCGGCGACGCTGAGCATAGCGCCGGAAATGACGTGCGGCGCGCCGGTGAGGAGGGCTTGTTCGAGACCCTGGTCGAGCATAATCAGGCAGCGATGGCGGCGGCCCAGCCGTTTCAGCGCATCGTCACCACTGATCCGCACAGCTACAATACCATCCGCAATGAATATCCCGACTTCGCCGAAACAGCGCCGATTGCGCATTACACCTCGATCCTCGCCGCCATGCTGGAAGACGGCCGACTTAAGGTGACCGGGCCGCTAGGGAGACGCGTGACGCTGCACGATCCTTGTCATTTGGGGCGGCTTAATGGCAATTATGACGAGCCGCGCCGGGTGCTAGAATTGATCGGCTGTGAACTGGTCGAGATGCCGCGCAACCGCGATAATTCCTTCTGCTGCGGCGCCGGCGGCGGGCGAATCTGGATGCCTGACCCGCCCGGCAAAGAGAAGCCGTCCGAGAACCGTATGCATGAAGCGGCGGCGCTGGGCGAGATCGACGCGTTTGTGGTGTGTTGCCCCAAGGACATGACAATGTTTGAAGATGCGCGCAAAACCAGCGGCCATGACGGTGAATTCGAGGTCAAGGACCTGGCCGAATTGGTCGCCGAGGCGATCCAGCTGAAAAGCATCGATCTCGGCCAATTGCCATCGCTGGTCGAACGCATTACCGAAGTCGCGGCCAAACAGGTGGCAGAAATCGCAGCCGAGCGCATTGCCGAAACGGTGGCCGAGAAAGTCATGCAACGCCTCGCCGAGAATCCAGAGCTGGCGCGCCAGTTGGCGGCACGGCGGCAAGAGGTAAATCTGGAAAAGATCAGTGCCGCGACGGGGCCCGTCACAGCCGCAGAACTCCCAGCGTATGATATCCCGGCCAAGGAAGGCCCGCGCATTTTGGTTGCGGTCAAGCATGTTGGTGAACTGGGCGACGATTTCAGCATCGCCGAAGATGGCCTCAGCATCGCCGCCGAGCATTTCGAACATGCTCTCAACGAATGGGACGATGCCGCGCTTGAACAGGCGCTGCTGCTCATCGAACAAATTGGTAGTGGCGAAGTGGTGGCCGTTACCGTCGGCCCGGAAGATGCGGAGGATACGCTGCGCAAGGTTCTCGCCAAGGGCGCACGCCGCGCCGTCAGGGTATGGGACGACAGCCTAGCGGCAGCCGATCCGGTGACCGTGGCACGGGCGCTGGCCGGTGTAGCGCGCCAGGAGGGGGCGGACTTGATCCTCACCGGTGTGCAATCGAGTGATCTGGCGCAAGGCGCGACCGGCACCGCCATGGCGCGCATTCTCGACCTGCCGCATGCCGCTGTGGTCTTGGAAGCGGAATGGAACGGCGGCGCCACGCTTACCGCCATACGTGAACTTGAAGGCGGGGTGCGTCATCGCTTTGAGCTGCCGGCGCCGGCGCTGTTGACGATCCAGACCGGCGGCAACCGGCCGCGCTACGCCACGATGCGGATGATCAAGCAGGCTAAACTGAAGACTATCGCCGTGGTCGACGGCGCCGGCGTCGGCCTCGATCAG